>JBEIEI010000075.1:0-12620 GCA_040382975.1 Flavobacteriales bacterium | reverse complement strand
GCAAAAGATAAAAAATTACAACCTGCCGATTGGGAAGGAAATACATTTACAGTTTCTAATTTAGGAATGTTTGGTATCGAATCGTTTACATCAATTATCAACACACCTGAATCATGTATATTATCAGTTGGTGCTATCAGACAAGTTCCGGTTGTAAAAAACAACATGGTTGTACCGGGTAATGTTATGATGCTAACTTTGGCTTGCGATCACAGAACGGTTGATGGTGCTACAGGAGCAGCCTTTTTACAAACATTGAAAGGTTTTATTGAAAATCCGGTAACAATTTTAGTATAGAGTTTTAATGATGTTTAGTTCTTACAATTTTTAATTTTCTGAGAAATTCAGTAAATTTGACTATGCGAAAATCTAAAGTTAAAATAAAAAGAAATTTAGCTGTTCCGGGGGAACCTATGCTTCAGGAAGATTTCGTTGCTTTAATTAAAGAAGCTGAAAAAGGTCCGTTTAAATCAATGGATAATTTTACTGAAGATATTTTAGCACTGTGGAAAAAAAAATACGGCAAGTAATTCGTTCTAAATATCTTGATAAGGATGTTGTAGAATTATACGAGTACGGACTGGAAACTTTTGGTGAATTATTCGCCAATATTTTTTTAGAAGAGTTAAAACACAGTATTAACGCTCTTTCCTACCAATACCATCTGCATTCTGAATGCAAACATCTTGAAACTAAAACTCAAATTTATAGAAATATTATCCTGGGTAAATATTTAATTATTTATCGCATTAAGGCCGAAAAAATTGAAGTGTTAAGAGCTTTACACGGTAGTCAAAGCCCTAAAAAAATTAAAGCAATTAAAAAAATAAAATAAATTATTATGGAACCATTCGTAAGATCAGAAATTAAAAACGGAATAGGTACAATTACATTTTTTCATCCTCAAAGTAATTCAATGCCGGGCACACAATTGCGTAACCTTGCAGCCGAAATTGAAAAATTAGGTAAAGATGATAATGCAAAAGTTATTGTTTTAAAAAGCGAAGGCGATAAAGCATTTTGTGCAGGCGCAAGTTTTGATGAATTAATTTCTATTAAAGATATTGATACAGGATTAAAATTTTTCTCAGGTTTTGCAATGGTTATTAATGCTATGCGTAAAGCCCCAAAATTTGTCATTGCCCGTGTGCAGGGTAAAGCTGTTGGTGGTGGTGTTGGCATTGCTTCAAGCGCAGATTATACATTTGCGGTTGATAGCGCTTCAATAAAATTAAGTGAGTTAGCGGTGGGCATTGGTCCTTTTGTGGTTGGCCCTGCAGTTGAGCGTAAGGTTGGCACTTCTGCATTTTGTCAGTTAACTATTAATGCTACCGAATGGCAAAGCGCTCAATGGGCAAAAGAAAAAGGTTTGTACGCAGAATTATTTTCTACCATTGAAGATATGGATAAAGGCATTGATGTGCTTGCAACAAAATTAGCTACAAGTAATCCGGAAGCCATGAGCATGCTTAAAAAAGTGATGTGGCAAGGTACAGAAAATTGGGATACACTTTTAATTGAACGCGCAGGAATGAGTGGTACATTAGTATTAAGCGAGTTTACAATTAATGCGATTAATAAGTTTAAAGGCAAGTAGTAAAACAATCTATTTTAAATTAAAAAGCCTGATTTTTTTTAATCAGGCTTTTTTTATTAATACATCGGCTTCAAGCCTCGTAAGCCCATATCAACAACTGTTTCACCGATCTCCGGCTGAAACAATCCGTCAAAGGTCAATTCTTTCCATTCAAAACTTTTGTTGGTAGAAAGAGAAACCGTAATAATAATATCTTGTGTTTCGTTACCGGTAATTACAAAAGGTGCACCAACCGTTTGATTGGCAGAGGTCACAAACTCCCCGGTAACTAGACAACTGCCTGCAGGTATTGGCGAATTTGGATTTGGATTTACAACTGTTGTTTGCGGTGCTTGACCTTCTGTTTTAACCTCGGTGCTAAATACATTGGTATAAAAGCCCCAGTAACCTTGTAGTTTATTTCCGGCGCCATTTAAGGTGGGTGTCATAACAGCACTACGCATTTTATACTTTGTTAGATAGGTATTAAACCCTACGAATGATGCTATCGTTCCATCAATAACACCGGCAGAAGTTGTTTTTACTTTAACATCGTAATTTTGGTAGGCTAAAGAAATCCTTAACCATTTGTAGGTTCCCGGAGTTACGCTTGCAATAGGCACAGAAAAAAACACATCACCTTCTTTAGCCACTACCGATTTACAAAATACAATTGCATTACTTCCACCGCACATTGTTTCTTCTGCCCTGTATAAAACAGTTCCTTGCCCAACTTGTGTAGAATTTGTAGGGGCCATTTCGATATAATGCGCGCTCATACCATTAAATTTAGGCGATTGACCTGCGTTACCTGCAGCAACTGTTGTTGGAGTACCCAAATTATTCAATCGTGTTTGCGTACTATCAAACTTAAATTTAAAAATAAGCTTTGGTCCGCTCGCCGTGCTTGTCCATACTGTATCAGGAAAGTTACATGTAGGGCAACTCACTGTTGGTGTTGGTGTAGGGGTTGGTGTAGGTTCTTCGGTTGTGCTTTCTTTCTTTTTACAAGAAATAAACACCAATAAAAATAATGTGGTAATAAATAGATTCTTCATTTTAGCTATTTTTGTTAAAGATAAAAAATTATGCGCATAGTTTTACAACGAGTAAAAAAAGCAAGTGTTACCATTGAAGATAAACTTTTTTCCTCAATTAATAAGGGGTTTTTAGTTTTAGTAGGTATAGAAAATGAAGATACTATTGAAGACATTGAATGGCTAAGCTCCAAACTTTGTGGCATGCGTATTTTTTCTGATGAGGAAGGAAAAATGAATCTGGATATTAAACAAATTAATGGCGAGATGTTAATTGTTAGTCAGTTTACATTACATGCTGCATGCAAAAAAGGTAACCGCCCTTCATTTATCAAAGCGGCAAGACCCGAAGTAGCTATTCCGTTATATGAAAAATTTATTTCTGAGACAGAAAAATTAATGGGGAAACCTTGCAAAACAGGACAATTTGGGGCCGATATGCAAATTGAGTTAATTAATGATGGGCCGGTAACCATAATTTTAGATAGTAAAAACAAAGAATAATATTTATCTTTAAGATCTAATTCTATAATAAAGTGCAACCAAAAATTTTATTAGAAAAAAATCAATTCGACGTTAAAATAAAACGTTTGTGTCATCAATTAATTGAAGCGCATAACGATTTTAGCGAAACAGTAATTATTGGTTTACAGCCTCGCGGTATATTTCTCGCAAAGCGCATTCAAAAAGAGCTTCAGAGCATTTTAAAAAATAAGAATATAAAGTGCGGCGCTTTGGATATTACGTTTCATCGTGATGATTTTAGAAAAAAAGCGTTGATCCCAAATCCAACAAACATTGATTTTACAATAGAAGATAAAAATGTTGTTTTGGTGGATGACGTGTTGTTTACCGGAAGAACCATTAGGGCCGGTTTAGATGCTATGTTGGCATTTGGTAGACCACAAGATGTAGAGTTATTGGTTTTGGTGGACAGAAGATTGGCACGCCATGTGCCTATACAAGCTAAATACGTTGGCATTACTATTGATTCGATAGAAACACAAAATGTAAAAGTGGAGTGGATGGAAACAGACGGAAAAGATAAAATAACGCTGTTTGATAAATAGTATACCATGAGACCTAAAAAGGAAGAGCATCCGGAATATTATAATTATTACGTTGATCTTATAAAACAAGAAGACGTTGTAAATGCTTTAACCGAAACAAAAAAAACAAGTTTAGACTTCATTAAAAACATACCCGTTGAACTTGCTAATTATGCCTATGCGGATGGGAAATGGACAACCAAGCAGGTTTTAATTCATTGCATTGATACAGAAAGAATAATGGCTACTCGAGCTTTAAGATTTTCAAGAGGCGATTCTCAAAAATCTACCTCCTTTGATGAAAATTTGTATGCCGCCAATAGCCATGCCGATCTAAGGTCGATAAAAGATATAGAAGATGAATTTGATGCTGTAAGGAACGCAACAATAGCCTTGTTTCAATCCTTTTCTTTTGAAATATTAATGGCCGTTGGAACTTCACCAAGTGGTATAGTAACAGTAAACTCTATTGGTTATATGATCTGCGGCCACACGCAACACCATTTAAACATTATAAAAGAACGTTACCTGAAAAAATAATTTCGTAATTAAAAATTAAAAGCTAACTTTAGCTTTTGAATTCCGATAGCTATCGGAACAGATTTCAAAAAAAATGAGCCACTTAAGCGTAAATCACCTCCTCGGAATAAAAAGCCTTACCAAAAACGACATTGAATTAATTTTAAGTACCGCTCAAAATTTTAAGGAAGTCATTAATCGCCCCATCAAAAAAGTTCCCTCGTTAAGAGACATTACCATTGCCAATTTATTTTTCGAAAACTCTACCCGCACACGTTTATCATTTGAGTTAGCTCAAAAACGTTTAAGTGCCGATACCATCAACTTTTCTGCCTCTAACTCTTCCGTTAAAAAAGGAGAAACTTTAATAGATACAGTAAATAACATCCTAGCCATGAAAGTGGATATGATCGTTATGCGCCATGCAAGTGCAGGTGCCGCTGTTTTTTTATCTAAAAAAGTAAATGCAAAAATTATTAATGCCGGCGACGGAGCCCACGAACATCCAACACAAGCATTATTAGATGCCTTTTCAATACAAGAAAAATTAGGAGATTTAAAAGGTAAAAAAATTGTGATCGTAGGAGATATTTTACACTCGCGTGTTGCACTTTCAAATATCTTTTGCTTACAAAAACTGGGCGCCATTGTAAAAGTGTGCGGCCCATTAACCTTAATACCAAAACACATTACCAGTTTAGGTGTTGAAGTAGAATTAGACCTTAAAAAAGCACTTGAGTGGTGCGATGTAGCCAACATGTTGCGCATTCAATTAGAGCGTCAGGATATTAAATATTTTCCAACCCTTAGAGAATATTCTATGCTTTACGGCGTAGATAAAGAATTATTAGACAGCCTTTCAAAAAAGATCATCATCATGCACCCCGGACCTATTAATCGTGGTGTAGAGATCACCAGTGATGTGGCGGATAGCAAACAATCCATCATTTTAGATCAGGTTGAAAACGGAGTTGCCGTTAGAATGGCAGTGATGTTTTTATTAGCTGGAAGACAAGGTTAAAAAGTAGCCACAGATTTCACGGATTTCTCAAATTTTATTTCTAAAAACAAAACCGTCATTGCTAGTAGGCACGATGACGCAAATTCAAACAATACACAAGCTGTTTTTGAGATTGCTTCGTTCCTCGCAATGACGGGCATATTCAAAAATGTAAAATTATCTTTCAAAAAAAATCTTCGGCATCTACGCAATCTGCGGATAAAAACAGTCTAATAATTCCCCATTAATAAATTACAACCGCGCACATCGCTGTTATCATACCTCCCCATTAATTCTAAGGTATTATTAGGGTTTAATTTACCAAGATCTTTTGTTGCAATAAACGAACACGAATTATAATTTGCAAGATCAATAACATTAATGCCGCCTGTTTTATTATCAGTTCTTATTTTTAAAGGATCGTCTACTTCACGAATTAAGAACTTCATCCATGGCGGAGAAACAAATTCACCATTACCCAAACTATAAGCCTGACTCAACAATTCGGTCATGCCATACTCGCTATGGATTTGTTCAATTTTAAATCCATTTTTTAAATACGCATGCAATTCGGGTTTTAATAATTCCTTGCGGGTGCCTTTCATACCACCGGTTTCCATCACAATAAAATTATCCGTTAACGAAATCCATTTATCGCATAGATCCATCAAGGCATACGAAACACCAATTAAAAGTACTTTTTGATCTGTTTGTTTTAATTGGTTTATTTTTGAAATAAGATCATCAATATCGTCTAAAAAAAATCCACTGAACGGATGGTTTGATTCTTTAATAAGTCTATCGCACATGTAGACCAGCGATGAGCCGCTGCGTTGTAAATAATTTGGCAGCAAGGCTAAAATGCAATGATCTGAAGGGCTACCATAAAATAAATTAAAGCCTTTTAAAAAACTTTTTTCGTAAACCTTAATATCATTTACAAAATGTGTTGCAGGAATTTGAGAAGTGGTTGCGCTACTTGTAAATTTTACCGTTGCTGAATGTATTGGAGAGCTTACAACTTCAAATTGTTTAAATGCTTCAATTGGCAAAAAAGGTATTTGCTCAATCGTTTTTACTTTTTCAGGATCGATATTTAAAAGCTTTACCCATTTGTTATAAACCGGGTTTTGAGTAAACTGAAAGTTAAAAATACTTAAAGCACACTGCAGAAAGTCGCTCTCTGAGGCAATATTGAATATTTCGTTTTCGTTAATGATCAAGGCGTTTGGTAAAGCGCTAATAATTTTGTAAATTTATGTATTGATTTTGTATTGATGCGTTTTATTCTAATAATATTTTTGGTTTTAGTTTTTGGTTTTTCTTGTGTGAAAAAGCAAAGCAAAGATCCTGTGCCCACGCTAGAGTTTATTGATTTTACATCTTCAAAATCAAATGGTATTGATAACGGACAAATGATCCTTGGCTACGAAGATGGTGATGGTGATATTTTTAGAGAAATACCGGGCAAAGTGCCAAACCTGATCATGAAATTTTATTATTATAATAATGGCACAAAAAAATTTACCGGTTTTTTTGACACTAATATTTCTGACACTTTTAACATTGCTAAGATCATCACACAACCCGGAGATGGCTTTAAAGGAAAATCGATCAGAGGAGAAATTTACATTCCTATGACGGAATTTAGACCGGCAGATTCTATTAAAATATTTAAGTATGTTGTTTTTGCAACTGATGAAGCCGGCAACAATTCAAATAGTATAACAACACCACAATTTACAGTTAACTTTTAGTCGTTAGCGTTTTGATCATTTTATTTGCGATCATCTCACTCATTTTATAATTGCTTTCGTGTGTCCACCCGCCAATATGCGGACTTAACACTACTTTATCTGAATGTATCAAATAATTTAAAGCCTCAGGTATCTCGTTATTCTCAATTTGTTCAAATGATACGCTTTCGTATTCAAACACATCTATACAAGCGCCTTTTACCTTACCGCGCTTCATTGCTGCAACCAGATCATTTGTATTTAAACATTTGCCGCGCGCAGTATTTATAATGTAAATATCTTTTTTGAATCTATTAATAAAATCGGCATTTAACATAAACTCCGTTTCCTTTGTTAACGGCGTGTGCAGACTAACCACGTCACACTCTTCAAAAATTTTATCAAGAGTTGATTCAGTTATAAATTGATCGCCAAAACCGGAAATATATTTATCATACGCTAAGATCTTACAATCAAACCCCATTAATTTTTTCGCAAAACTGCTTCCCATATTACCAAAACCAATTACACCAATGGTTTTATCTTTTATTTCAATTCCTCTGTTTTCTGCACGTAACCAAATTCCTTTTCTTACTTCTTCGTCGGCTTTTTTTAAATTATTAAACAGCATTAATAACATGGCAATGGCGTGCTCGCCAAGCGCATCACGATTACCTTCCGGAACACTTAAACAAATTATTTTTTTAGCACTTGCATATTCCACATCAATGTTTTCCATTCCTGCTCCTACTCTACCAATACATTTTAATTTAGGACAAGTATCAATAATTTCTTTAGTGACCTTAAATTTACTTCTGATAATGATTCCATCGTAATTTGGTAAAATAGAAATTAATTCTGCAGCACTTTTATCCCAAAACAGATCACATTCAAAACCTGCATTAATAAGCGTTTGATGAAGGATAGGGTGATTGGAATCTGCTAATAAAATTTTCATCTTAATATCTGCTTTAAAGCCGCATGGCTATTTGATAAGTTGATATTAAAATTAAACAAAAATCAAACACTAATTTTTCGGAAAACCATTAATCGCTTGAAAATGAATGCCATTAAACAATTAACAATTACCTAACACAAGTCTTGTTAAGAATTGCTTTTTGGAATTATGAACACGCCAGGTCACCCTAAACCCCTGATTTTATTGGGATTAAACATGTAAACTAAATTTATACACAAGTTATTAATATTCCCGGGAGTTTTGTAAATTTAGGATAGAGTAATTTTTTTGCACATTTGCCTCCCCCTTATGAATAGCGTTGAATTTGAGATAAGTGAAAAAGACGAAAAAGCTATGCATTTAGGCCCTAAAAAATAATTACAACACATGAATCAAGATAATCAAAATAAAACCCGTAAACGTATTTTTACCAATCCTGCAACAGGCGCTAGTGAGATAGGAAAACTTCCACCGCAGGCTGTAGAATTAGAAGAGGCTGTGCTTGGCGCAATGCTTTTAGAGAGAGAAGCATTAAGTACTGTAATTGACATTTTAAGTCCTGAAGCATTTTACAAAGACCAAAACGGTCGCGTATTTTCTGCCATGATGGCTTTATTTAACCGTTCTGAGCCTGTTGATATACTTACAGTAACCCAAGAATTAAAACGCACCGGTGAGCTTGAGGTTGTTGGTGGCGCTTATTATGTTTCTGCTTTAACGAACAGAATTGCTTCTTCGGCAAATATTGAATTTCATGCACGTATTGTTGCGCAAAAATATTTACAACGCGAGTTAATTCGCTTAAGTACAGAAACCATTAAAGTTGCTTACGAAGACAGTACCGATGTTTTTGAATTATTGGATGAAACAACAAAAAATATTTTTGAAATTTTAGATTCTAACGTGCGTAAGCAGCACGATAAGATGAGTACCTTAATTGCTAAAGCGATTACTGAAATTGAAACCGCAGCAAATCAAACGGATGGTTTATCGGGTGTGCCAAGTGGATTTACCGCCATGGACAGGATTACCGGAGGATGGCAAAAATCTGACTTATTGATATTAGCAGCAAGACCCGGTATGGGTAAAACCGCGTTTGTTGTTTCTATGGCAAAAAATGCAGCGGTTGAATTTAATAAACCGGTTGCAATTTTCTCTTTAGAGATGAGCAGTTTGCAATTAGTAAAACGTTTAATTTCCAGCGAAACAGAAATAGCACAGGATAAAATCTTAAAAGGTAATTTAGATAACCACGAATTCATTCAATTAAATGAGCGTATTAAAAAATTAGCGGTTGCTCCTTTATATATTGATGATACTCCTGCACTTTCTATTTTTGAATTACGTGCAAAAGCCCGTCGTTTAAAAGAAAATCAAAAAGTTGAGTTAATTATTATTGACTACTTACAGTTAATGAGTGGTGGTCCGGATGGTAAAGGAAATCGTGAACAAGAGATCAGTCAGATATCACGTGGCTTAAAAAGTTTAGCAAAGGAATTAGAAATTCCGATCATTGCACTTTCACAATTAAGTCGTCAGGTAGAGAACAGACCGGGCGGAAGTAAACGTCCACAGTTAAGTGACTTACGTGAATCGGGAGCAATTGAGCAAGATGCGGATATGGTTATGTTCATCTACAGACCGGAATATTACGGATTAGAAGTTGATGAGAATAACGAGCCTACAAGAGGAAGAGCTGAAGTAATTATTGCTAAGAACAGACATGGTGCATTAGAGACCGTTAAATTGCGCTTTATTGGCCAATATGCTAAGTTTGCTGACTTGGACTACACAGAGGGACAGGATGTTATTTACAATCAAAACAATCCCGGTCCGTTGCAACAAAACAGTGATTTTTTAAATTCAGGAACTAAAACGGTTGCTTCAAAAAATTGGGACAGAGTTGAAGATGTGAATAATGATATTGTAAAACGCAATGATATAGAAGATTTTAAAGAGCCTCCGTTTTAATAACGAAGGCTCTTTAAAATAATTTTTAAACTATGCTTTCAAACCCGACTAACTATTTGAGTCGTTTTTGTTTTCTTTCTTTTTAATAATATAACCCGGACGGTTTTTTACTTCTTCGTAGATCCTGAAAATATATTCTGCTATAATTCCTAGGCTTAATAAAATTAAACCCGAGAAGAAAGAAATTAAAATAATGATACTTACCCATCCTTTTACTTCAAATTTCCAGTAGTCAGGATTACCAAATAATTTAATGTATCCGTAAAAAATTATTAAGGCAAAAGCAAAAAGAGAAACTGCTAAACCTGTAAAACTTATTAATTTTATTGGGAATGAAGAGGTAGAAAAAAACCAATCCTTAGCCAACTTAACTTTTTTCTTAAACGTCCAGCGTGATTTAGAAACGGTACTTTTACCTCTAACATAAGGGAAATAAGTAGGATTAAAACCTAACCTTAACAATTCGGTAAATGTGGTGGTATTTATTGGATGAATATCTTTATTAAGGATATCGATCACCTCTCTATCAACTAAATAAGTATCAATACCTTTTGCAGGATATTTAAAATCAGATATTGAACTAACAACTCTATAGAACATCAGAGCCATTTGTTTTGTTAACCATGGATCATCTCTTTCTGTTCTGTAAGAAAAAATAATTTTAGAACCCTTCGTTTTCCATTCGTTATAAAGATCTACAAGCAATTGATATGGCTGTTGATCATCATCAGCAATTACAATGGCACAATCGCCGTTAATTACGCTAAAACCGGCAAATAAGGCATAGTGCGAAGTGTAATTTCTGCTTAATTCATAAGCTCTAACATTATCATGTTTTTTTTCAAGCTCTTCTGCAATTTGAAAAGAACCATCTAAAGAACCATCATCAATAATAACTAATTCGTAAGGAACAGAAGCTGAGTTTAATACTTCATGCAATTGATTTCTTACATTAATTAAACGATTTCCTGATTTATAGGATAATAAGATGACAGATAATTTGTTGCTCATTGGAAATTATTTAAATGCTTTTTTAATATTTTCGGCAACAGTATTTACCTGATCTAAAGTCATACCCGGCCAAATAGGAAGACTTAAACAATTATCTGCTAACTCTTCGGCAATAGGAAAACTTCCTTTTTTAAAACCTAAATATTGATAGGCTTTTTGCAAATGCGGAGGAATAGGATAATGAATTAATGTACCAATTCCGTTTTCAGAAAGGTGCTTTTGCAAACCATCTCTGTTCTTAGTTTTAATAACGTATAAATGGTAAACATGCGTTGCATTTGCATGCACAGCAGGTAATACCAAATCACCAACATTTTTTAATGCCTCGTTATACTGTTTAGCAATTTCTTTGCGTTGTTTAGTCCACTCATTTAAGTGCTTTAACTTCACCGAAAGAAAACCTGCTTGAACTTCATCTAAGCGCATATTAAAACCAATTTCCTCGTTATGGTATTTTTTTTCAGAACCATAATTACGCAGCATGGCAATTTTTTTAGCGATTGTTTCATCATTTGTTGTAACGGCACCTGCATCGCCTAAAGCGCCAAGATTTTTTCCCGGATAAAAACTTGTACCATTCGCATTTCCAAAACTACCGGTTATCTTACCGTTAAAGGTGGCACCATGAGCCTGAGCGTTATCTTCAACAACAAATAAATTATGTTTTTTTGCAATAGCCATTATTGCATCCATATCGCAAACTTGCCCGTATAGATGAACCGGCATAATAACCTTTGTTTTAGAAGTAATTGCAGCTTCAATATTTGCAGGGTTAATGTTATAAGTATTTGGATCAGGCTCTACAAAAACAGGAGTAGCACCAACATAAGATGCTGCCAGAGCTGTTGCTATATAAGTATTTGACGGTACAATTACTTCGTCGCCCTTAGTTACATTTAATGCCTTTAAGGCTAAATGCAAAGCGTCTAAACCATTGCTAACACCAATTGAAAATTTAGTATCATTAAAAGCGGCGTATTCCTTTTCAAACGCTTCTAATTTTTTGCCCATCACAAACCAATTGGCATCATAAACATCCTGAAAAGATTGCATAATTTCAGAACGAATTAATTTATGCATTGGCTCAAAATTTAAAAAGGGAATTGCACTCATGTTATTTAAAGCTTTTTAATAGAAAATTAATTTTCTTTGTGTATGTATTGTTGAACTGGTCTTTAAAAATACTCAAAATATGAAGATCTTCAAAATTGCCATTTATCAAGGTATGTTTCTCTAAATAACCTTCCTGTTTCATACCCAAAAAGAGTTGAAGCTTAACCATTGTTGTATTTACGGCGGCGATGATGCCGGTTATTTTTCTAAAATTCATCACATTAAAAACGTAGTTGTAACCCAATAATAACGCTTCTAAACCATAAGGATTTGATTTGGTTAAATAGGTATCGCTTAAAAGTAATCTGCCAACCTCCGCAACTTTATCATCGGTATTTACTTCATAGATACTGATCATACCAACTTTCTCTAATGTTTTTTTATCCTGAATAATATAGTTGATCTCTCTTTCACTTCTACTTTTTATCCATGCTTCCTGCATGCTAACATTATATCCTTCGGGGTGACGCAAAAAACGACCGGAATGACCCGAGCGCCAAGTAAAAATATCTTGAGCATCGCTCAATTCTGCTTTACGCAAAATTATAAACTCTCCTGTAATTGTTTTATCAAATTTAATTTCCATTTACCCTGCTTTTTTTAAACCTGTCAGATTCAAAAGTTGAATCCACTAATTCAATTTTTACCGG
>JBEIEI010000074.1:0-12623 GCA_040382975.1 Flavobacteriales bacterium | reverse complement strand
GTTGTTGTTCCTTTTTTATACTTAATTTTTTAAGGTGAATGATCGTTCGTTTATAAAATATTGGTCGTGCTCTTTATAATTATCATTAGATAAATAGCCAATAATTAAAGCCTTTTTTGGTGCGAGGATTATTTTGAAAGAAAGGCTTGTAGAATCCTGATCACTTGGCTCATAAACCTCATTCCAGTCAATATCACCGGAGTTAGTTGTTTTGTAAATTGTAGATCGGTCAGTAAAAATGGCAAATCTGCTTTTGGGTTGTTCTATTTCGTATTCAACAATTATATCGGATTTTGTTTGATTGCTAATTACAAAATATTCTTGCCATGAACAGCCTTGAAATAGAAAAAGTATAAAAAAAACAATTACTAACTTTTTCATTTTTGATTCATTTTTTGCAGTAAACTTCCGATTTTTCGACTGGGTATTTTTTATCAAGATCAATGTTATTCATACTTTCAACTAATCCCCATTTAAATAATTTTTCAAAATAAGGTAATAGTTTATTGGTTTTTATTTGCTCTAAAAAATAAACTTCGTGTTCTTTTTCTTTAATACCCATTTCGTACAAAATCACATCGTGTTCTGTTATACCAAGCGAATTAAAATATTGTTTCATTCTAAAATATTCGCACACGTTTCCGCTTTCTAATCGTCCGGCAAAATAAAAGGGCATAAACCAACCAATTACAAAACAGCTGGCGGAGATCAGTTTTCCGATAACGTAAAATTTAAATTCGTAATAGTTTGAAACAGGAACATTGTATTGTTTCATGATCTTTAGCACTTCGTCGCGGTGCCCCCATTCATCGAGTTCTATTTGGCGGATCGCTTTTTTTTCTTCGAGAGATTTTACAGATGCAGCATGTCCTTGATATGCAAATGACGCAGCTTTTTCTGCCGAATAAGCTTGTTTTAAAAGGTCTACTAACTTTGGATGATTAAGCTGCATTTGTAGATTAAAATTACAGAATCCCCATCTGCAATACAAATTTAAAAAGCTAGTGATTTAGCAAGGAATAAATTTCTGTGTCGTAAAATTTACCATTAAAATAATGGTTCTCTTTAAAGTAAGCTTCTTTTTTGAATTTAAATTTTTCGAGAATTTTTCGAGACACTTGATGGTTAGGGTTAATATTTGCTGCAATACTATGCAGTTTCATGTTGTTAAAGCCATAGTTGATCACTTTAGGAATAGCCTCGCTTATTAAGCCTTGTCTCCAATATTCAGGTAACAACATGTATCCTATTTCTGCGCGATAATTTTCTTTTTCTATACTGTGATAAGAGATAGTGCCAATTAATTCGCTATTTTCCTTTAAAGAAATGCCCCAAGAAATGGTTTCATTATCTTTTCTTTTTTTATCGATGTATTTTATAAACGATCTTATTTCGTCTAATGATTCTGCCAGCGGTTTGTCAATAAAACGCATGGCCTCTTTACTGCTTCTTAAACGATAAAAATTTTCAGCATCTTTTTTAGTGATCTCGCGCAACACCAAACGAGTTGTTTCAATTACGGGAAATGGTTTGAAATCTAGTTGCAGCATACCTTTATTATTTTATTGCCTTAAAAAAAAAGTACTTGCTTTTACCAGAGGTTAGCAGATAAATCGAAACAATGGCTCCGGGCACTAATAATAAACCTGCAATAATAATGGGGATCTTAAATAAAAATAATAAGCCTAAGCCTAAGAGTGGTGATACAAAAGATACAATGCTTAATAAGCTGGGCGAGTAAGAGTAGGCTTTGGTTTTCCCTTCTTCAATAACCACTATTTGCTCGCCACTTTTAATGTTTTGTTGTGCTTTAATGGTATAAATGCCGGGCTCCAGATCAAATTCTTTTTGTTCGCCGCTGGACATTTTAGCAACAAGTTTTTCATTTATAAAAATATCCATTCCAACAGCTAAGCCATTAAAATTTTTTTTTCGTAGTAAAACTAATTTTCCGGTACCCATGTGGTGTTTAAAGATTATTTAACTCGCTCAACGTATTCGCTGGTTTCAATGTTAATTCTAAGTTTATCGCCAATGTTTACAAATATTGGCACTTGGATTTTAATGTCACCTTCAACTTCTGCCGGTTTTAAAAGTTTCCCTTTAACCCCTTCTTCTGTATAGGTTACAACTAACTCGGCATATTTTGGTAGGTTGCCGCTTAGAGGCTTTTCATTCTCGTCAAAACGAATGGTTAAGATCATTCCTTCTTGAAGAAATTTAATGGCATCGCCAAATATTATTTTGGGAATAGAAACTTGATCGTAAGTTTCCTGATTCATACAAACTAAAGCATCTCCCTCGGTAAAAAGGTATTGCATATCAAATTCGTCAACACGAATAAAATCAATTTTTTCGCCGGAGCGAAAACGAATTTCGCTTTGTTTACCGGTTTCTACGTTACGGCATTTTACTGAATAAATTGCGTTTCCTTTTCCGGGAGTAATATGGTCGTAATCTAGCACGGTAACTAATTCGTTATTGTATCTAAAAAATGCACCTTTCGAAATATCTGAAGTTGTAGCCATAGCTTATTTTTTTATTTTTTTGGAAAGCGAAAGGTACTACCAAGTAGCGAGACGGCAAAATTTTATTATTTAATAAAAGCCAAACAATAATAGTTAATGACCTTTTTAACGCCAATAATGAAATTTTAGTCAAAAAGTTGAAAGAATGTTGATTTTATAGCTTGTTGGCTATGTTAGCTTTTTGGATGTAAAGATGGCTCTTAAATAGAATGAGTTGAGATGCAACTTTTTATTTAGTATTTTGAATGAGAATTAAAATCAATTGGCGATTTTATCTTATTACCCTTAGTGGTTTTGTGATAAATTTGCGTTTAAATATAGACAAGAATTGTTTGAGACGCTGTAGGTTAAAAAACTAAAAGAATAGATCTATTTTATTTTTGCTTCACCGTTTTCATCTGAATAATATCTACTAAAAAAGCAAATGCCATAGAGAAATAGATATATCCCTTAGGAATTACGAAATGGAAGCCCTCAGCTAAAAGAGATACTCCTATCATCATTAAAAAGCATAAAGCTAAAACTTTAAATGAAGGATGTTTTCTGATAAATTCACTAATTGGTTTGGATGCAAAAAGCATAATTACTACAGTAATAATTACTGCAGCGAACATTATCCAAAGTTCTTGAACCATACCTACTGCGGTAATAATAGAGTCAATTGAAAATACTATGTCTAAAATTATTATTTCTGAAAGTAATCGTTTAAAACTACTTTTTTTAGGAACAGTGGGTGTTTCCTCTTTAGCGACCTCTGTTTTATGATAAATTTCTTTTGTGCTTTTATAGATCAAAAAAAGCCCGCCTAAAATTAAGATCAGGCCTTTACCTGAAAAGTCTATTTCAAATAGTCTGAATAATGTTTGGTCTAATTTTAAGATCCATGAAATAATAGAAAGAAGAGCTAGTCTCATAACCATTGCTAAACTTATTCCCCAAAATCTAAGTTTATTTTTTTGATGGTCGGGCAACTTGTCTGATAAAATGGAAATAAAAATAATGTTATCAATGCCAAGAATTACCTCTAAAGAAATTAGTGAGAGTAACGGAATTAATGCGTCTTTCATGTTTTGTTTAGTTTGAGAATTAGGTTTTGGTTAGCCAAAATTTGCAATAATAATATATACTCTTAAAGTGCTTTAAAGGTACAAATGTTTGTGTGTTCAGCCAAAACAAATTGAATATCATTAAGTAGTTTATATTTTGCCTTTGCTATGATCTCTTTTGGTCATTTACCGTGTTGCTTAAACTGTTCTTTCTTTTAAAACTTTCTTATTGCAATGGCTTTTGGCTCTTTTTTTTTTTTGTTTTAGTAGGAGGCGAAAAATAAATAGATAAAATAATTCTTAGCCTACTTTAGTCTTTTCAATATGATATCTAGGTTAGTTGAGTTGATGAATTGATTGTATTGAAAAATAATTTCGTTTTTTGTATTTAAAAAACTAATTGTTGGATAGACTACCTTGTTATCTATTTTAGCCAATTGTTCGGCTAACTCGTGTATGCCGGTGTTTATACCTGTTGGCTTATATTTAAAAGTATGGCCATTAAATACAATGTCTTTTTTTTGTTCTGCGTTAAGGTTTATTAAATAGAACTTTTTGTTTAATTGTTCAATAATACTATCATTTTTTAAAGTGGTGTTTTGCATGGTTTGGCAATACTTGCACCAGTTGGTATGAATAAAAACAGCCACATTTCTTTTTTCTGCTTTTTGTAAGCTGTCTAATTGCTCAAACTTATAGCTTATAATTTGAGAAAATGCACCAATAGGTATTAAAATGCTAATCCCCATTAATAATAAAGTATAGATCGTTTTGGAGGGTTTCATTATCTAAAACTATATCTAAGCCCTAAAAATACTCTTATGCCTTGTGTTGGGGCATATATATAAGTTGGGTCAAAGGTTAAACCATAAGGATTATTTGCGTTTGCTATAGCTTGTCCGTTACTGTCAAATTGAACCTCTTTATCAAAAGGATCGTTTGTTCTTGCAATTATAAATTGATCTTTTTCTTTAAATGGTGTCCAATTCAATAAATTTTTAACGCCACCATAGATCTCAAAATTCTTTAACCCACTAAATGTAAGTTGTATATTTTGGATACTCCACCAAGGCGAGTATTGTTTGCGTGGGTCAAGGTCGTTCAACAATGGTAAACGCATTGGGCCATAAACATTACCTGTATAGTCAATAGCTAATTTTGCTTTTTTAATTTTGTATGAAACAGCCCAGGTACCTGTTACTTTTTCGGTTAATATTTGTTGTTTGGTAATACCGTTTTCAGTAAGGGTATTTTCCATTAGCGTTACGCCGCCAATTATTTTTAAACCATTGTTAAATGCAAGATCTAAATTTAAAGTTAAGCCTCTGCTTTGAGCATAGCCGTTTAAATTGTTGTAAATAATTTTGTTTGGGTCGGTTTCATAATCACCAACAATACGGTTATTAAAATAGGTGTAAAATACCGATGCGTCCAAAGCAACAAAAGTTCCGTTTTTAGCATATATTTTTTTATTGTAATTTAAATTTGCATTATAAGATCGCTCGGGTTTTAATTCATTTTTTATTTCTACAATTCTTGCACCTGTTAATGCGGCGTGTTCTTCGGTAAATAAATTCACTACTCTAAATCCTGTTCCTGCGTTTAAACGAATAATGTTTTTTTCGTTTACAGCCCATTTATATGCTAGGCGAGGGGTGTAAATGTTTCCGTGATAGGAGTTGTAATCGTATCTAAAGCCTAGCAACAATTTATGTAATTCGCTTATAGAAATTTCATTTTGCACAAAAATACCCGGAAGAAAAGTTTTTTGCGGTTGGTTTTTTTGGTTGATGGTATCGGCTGTTGCAGTGCCCGGAGTATTGTCATCATAATAAGTATATCGCAATGCTGTACCTATTATAAAATCATTTCTTCCAAGTTTCTTATCCCAAGTTAATTGGGTGAACCCGATTTTTTGGTCGGCTATATAGGGTGTTTTTCCGTAAACACTGTTTTGGTCGTGGTTGTTATAAGAAAATGAAAGCATTAGTTTTTCTTTTGTAGGTAATTGATAGTTGCCTATTATTTCCCACCGTTTAGTGTAAATGCTTTCGCCGTAAATACTATCGCCACCTCTAAATTGTTTTTCCCAACGTAAATCACCACCCCAACGGTCTTCATACATATATCTTCCGGCAATACTAAATAGGCGATTGTCTTTGCGTTGAAAATTCCATTTCTGAAATACCGAAATTCTGTTTTGCAGAGTCATATCTGTAAAATTATCTTTGTTTTTATCAACTCTATTTTGAAAATTAAAATAATTAATGCCTGTTAATACACTTGCTTTTTTTCCTGCATTTAACTTAACACCTAAGTCGGCATTGTATTCGCCCCAACTTGTGCCAAATACATCAGCAGAAACCATTGGGGCATTTTGAGGTTTTTTTGTAATGATATTAATAAGTCCGCCAATGGCTTCACTGCCATATAAGGATGATGCAGGACCTTTAACTATTTCTATTCTTTCTACAAGCGAATTGGGAATTCCCGACAAACCATAAACGGTTGATAAACTACTTACGATCGGCATTCCGTCTATTAGAACCATGGTATACGGACCTTCCAGTCCATTAATATGTATATCGCCGGTATTGCACACGTTACAATTTAATTGTGGTTTTACACCGTTTACATTTTGTAATGCTTCGTAAATATTGGGCGTTGGGTTTTTCTTGAAATGGGTTGTGGCGTAAACTTCAACGTTTACAGGGCTTTCTAATCGGTTTACTTCTTTTAATGTGCCTGAAATTACTATTTCGTTGAGCAAACTGTTATTAGCAATTAGGTCAAAGTCGATGTTTAGGTTTTCTTCCGCTTTTAAACCAATACTTTTTGAAATTTTATTAAATCCAAGAGCTGAGACTTCCACTTGGTAATTACCTACTGGGATGTTTTTGATCTGATAAATTCCGCTAGTATCAGTAACTGCGATCATTTGAGTTCCTTTTAAAACTATGTTGGCAAATTCAACTAACTTTCCTTCTGATAAAATTTTTCCCGTAATGTTAGCTGTTTGAGCCACGGCAAACTTAACTGCCATAGCAAAAATAACAATTGAGATCGTTTTATTAGATGTAGATATTGGCTTAAGTTTCACTAGAACAAAAGTAATAAAGTTAGATTAATCTAATAAATAAAGTTATGTTTTTTTGTATATTTGCCAAATAATTCAATTTTCATAAAATAATGCTGTCATACACCGAAGAAAATTACCTTAAAGCCTTGCTTAAAATCTCTTTTGCTCATGGGGATTTAGGTGTTGGAACCAATGAACTTGCCACTGTTTTGGCTGTTAAACCGGCCACGGCAAATGATATGCTTAAAAAATTAAAGGAGAAAGAGTTAGTTGATTATGAAAAGTACGGTAAAATTAGGTTAACAGCATCCGGAAAAAAAAGAGGAATTGATGTTATTAGAAAACACCGACTTTGGGAAACTTTTTTATATAAAAAGTTAGATTTTAGTTGGGATGAAGTACATGAAGTAGCCGAACAGTTGGAGCATATTCAATCAGAAAAACTGGTTGATAAATTGGATAAATTTTTAGATTACCCCGAGTTTGATCCGCACGGAGACCCAATACCAAATAAGAAAGGTGAGTTAAAAGTACAATTCAAAAAAACATTAGCAGATGTTGCAGTAGGCAGCAGTTGTAAAATGGTTGCCGTTAAAGATAATTCAAGTTCATTTTTGCAGTATGTTGTAAAAGTTGGTTTAGGTATTAATAATGAAATTTTGGTTGTGTCTAAACAGGATTATGATGCTTTAATGGTTATAAAAGTTAACGGTGTTAAATCAAGTGTAAGTCAAAAGTTCGCTGAAAACATTTTTGTTGTTTGTAATAATTGTGTTGTAGGCAAGAGTTGTCCAAAAACAAAATGTGAAATAAAGTAAAGACATTTTATCAAGGGCAGGTGGGCTTAAGTTTATAATAACTATCAGACTCACCAGTTTATAAATCAAATGCTTATTTAGATATAATTTTTTTAGGGATGGTCAAAATATATTTGCTAAGTTTACATAATTCTGCACCGAGCCATGAACGGCAGTAACCGCAGTTGATACGCGAGCTTACGTTTATTTGCTGTTACAAGCAGGCTCTCTTTAATCATCAGTTTGCTTTTCTGAATTCTCTTAAGGAATGGTTGCGCTAGTTGAAATTTCGGTATATCTGATTTGCCAACCGAGATACCCGTTCTTGCAACAAGTACAAAACTAAGGAGCGAAATAAATAAAATAAAAAATGCTGCTGTTCTTGTTAATGTTAATTTTTTTTAAAGCTAGAAACAGACCCGAAATAGATGCCGGTAAAGCTTGTGTATTGTTTGTCAATTATAATTTTGCAGAAGATAGATTTGTTGCCTTTTCTGTCAGTTTTTTCTTTTCTTATATAAAATAAGATGTTGAGTTATGTGATCATGGTTTTCCTACTTTAGTTTTTACACAATAAAGACGGTTAAAGACACCTGCAAGTTTTTTATAAATTAGGTATCGTGTAGGGGTCTTTTAACGCGCAAAAAGATAGTATATAGACTTATGTAAAATAGAAAACCCGCTGATAATCAAGAAGGTTACTTTTTAATTCGGAAACTGAGTGATGATTATCATGATCCCTTGTTCTCCCATCGTCAATATTAAATGCATCCCGCGAAATGCGGGCTTATTTTTATTTTTCTCCGAATCCTTGAAAGTGAAAAACTTTCAGTCTTCTCCGAAAAACAAAAAGTCCTGCAAAAAAGCAGGACTTCATTTAATACATTCTGCGGAGACTGAGGGATTCGAACCCTCGTTACCTTGCGGTAAACACGCTTTCCAAGCGTGCTCGTTCGGCCACTCTGACAAGTCTCCTTTAATGCGTAAATGTAAGTATCTTAATTTAAAAATATTTAAGATTTATTCTTTTCTCCCAAAACGTTTATTGCTTTTAAAATAGAATTATCGTTTTGATTTAAAATAGGGTAGTAAGCATCTTTATCAAATAAATTCCTTCCAATTAAAGCTTTCAAAATTTGATCGAATCCTTTTTCATTTCCCTCTAAATGAATTGAAGTTATTTTTTTTGACACTAAATAATTATTTAATTCCACTGCTTCGTTTTTACTTACTTTAAATTTTAAAATAAAGTCCGCCGCGGTTTTATATGTATTTAAATACTTCCTTCTATTTTTATCGGTAAACTCAAAAGCAAATGTATTTAGTGCACCGCTATAAAATAAACGGTTAACTATGGTGCTGTATTTAACGCTATCTAGGGGTACAAAAATATCCGGCACAATGCCGCCTCCACCATAAACAACTTTCCCTCCGGGTGTCCTATATTGCTTACTCTTATCCACTTTAATACTGTCTGCACTATATAATTCTCCGTGCTCATAACGTGCGTATTCTTCGTTATAATATTCATCTAAACCATTCGTGTAAGGCTTTTGAATGCAGCGTCCGGTTGGTGTATAATAACGGGCAATTGTTAAACGTACTGCCGAGCCATCCGGAAGGTCAATTTGGTCCTGCACTAAGCCTTTTCCAAAACTTCTGCGACCAATAATGGTTGCTCTATCATTATCCTGCAATGCACCTGCAACAATTTCACTGGCGCTGGCACTTCCTTCATCAATTAAAACAACCATTTCGTTTTTTTCAAATCCTCCTCTCGAAGTTGCATTATAAGTTTTTTTCGGATGCGATTTTCCTTCGGTGTAAACGATTTGTAGCCCTTTCATCAAAAACTCATCAGCCAATTCAACTGCGGTTTTTAAAAAACCTCCTCCATTACCGCGTAGGTCTAAAATTAACTTAGTCATTCCTTGTTTACTTAAATCATTAAAGGCTTTTAAAAATTCATCGTAGGTGGTGCTTGCAAATCTGCTAATTTTCATATAACCAATACCAGGTTTAACAAGGTAAGCTATATCTAAGCTATATAAAGGAATTTGGCCACGAGTGATCGTATAATCTAAAGGTTTAGTTAATCCTGATCTTAGTATGGTAACGTTTACCATACTGCCGCTTTTTCCTCTTAACTTATCAAAAACATCTTTATTGGTTATTTTTTTTCCGGTTAAATTTTTAGCGTCAACTTTTATTATTTTATCGCCGGCTTTAATGCCAAGTTTTTCTGATGGGCCGCCAATTATTGGATTAATTACCCTTACAGTATCATTTATAATATTAAATTCAATACCAACTCCATCAAAATTACCTTCTAAGGGTTCGTTAACTGCCGTAAATTCCGATGCTGGTATAAAATCACTATGCGGATCTAGGCTTTTTAGCATAGCGGTAATGGTTTTATTTTCAAGTTGCGATCTGTTAACGGTGTCAACATATTGCAACTCTATATAATCTAGCAAATTGTTTATTTTACTACCATTGGTTTGTTTACTAAATGCAGTTTGTGTAGCAGAGAAGTTAGCGTTAAAAGTAAAATAATAGCCAATACCAACGCCTAAAGCCAGTATTAAAGCAAAGTACAGAGGCATTAAGGGATTAAACTTTTTTTGTGAGTTCTCTTCCTGGTTATTTTCTGGGATTAGCACGATTTATTTCGTATTTTTGTTATTATTTATCAAATGTAATTAATTAGTGGCTTTCATTTTACATTATAACTTAATTTAATAAAAATGGATTTAAAAATTATAGTTTTAATAGGCGTTATTTTATTAATGATGGTCTTTGGCTGTAAAAAAAAAAACAAAGACTAACGCAGAACATCCTGTTCCTAATGTTCCTATCGATATTACCGTATATCCTAACGATCCCTTAAATTTTAAAATACAAGCCATTGGTGGCTGGATCTATCTCAATGGAGGTATTAATGGCATTATTCTTTATCGTAAATCACAACAAGAATTTGTTGCCTTAGAAAGAACCTCTTCTTATTTGCCTGATAATGCAGGCGCTAAAGCAAAAGTAATGGCAGATAATTTTACTTGCAGAGATACTATTAGTGACTCTCGTTGGCAAATTTTTGATGGAGGTGTCACTCAAGGCCCGGCTTCATGGGGTTTAAGGGTTTATGGCGCTACTTACGACGGTAATTCGGTGCGAATAAAAAATTGATCCTAACCCTTTGCTTTTTTTACATCCGTTGCTAAAACATCCGTTTTCCAGCTGGTGGTATTTATCAAATGTAAAATATCTTTTTTAATAAAATCCACCACTATCCTTAACGAATCTATGTTTGGGGCACTATAAAAATATAACGATCCTCTTAAAAAATGTCTTGTACTATCAGTTAAATAAAATTGTACCGAGGATGCTGTGTTTCCTGCAATATCAAATACCAATCCGTAAACCTTAGCGCTATCCCTTAAAACAGTTATTTCATCCAGTCCTGTCGCCTTTACCTGGTGCCTGTTTGCAATATCATGCGCATCTTCTAAAAATGTACCAATGTCATTATTTACAGAGTTGTAGCTTAAGTAAACAGTGGCTTTATATTTCGGAAACTCTAAATTTAACCAGCAAGGGTTAGCGCCATTATGCTTATCCTGATTCATTCTAGCGTAAACAGGTATTTCAAATCTATATGGGCAAATACTATCGTAAATTCTATAGCTTTTTTCCGGAAAATTTATCCTAAAATAGCCTCTGGGTTTTGGCGAAAAAACTTCATCCTCATTGTCACAGCTTGCAAGGCTAATAACAAATGCAAAAGTCAAAAAATAAAAAAAGGTTTTATAGCTTAATTTCATAATTAACAAAAGTAAATAAGCGCTTTAATTTTAGCCTAAGTGTTTTTATTTGTTTTAATTTTTTTTTGTTAATAAGGTAAGCCGGCACTATCTAAATTATCCAGATTTGTGTTGGCATCAAAACCTTTAAAATCGTTACTAGCCCCGTCTTTACGCTGCAGTATAACAAAATTATCACAATTTATTTCAGTAATAGATCGTTTTATGCCCTCCCTGTCGTTCCATTGGCGGGTCAATATTTTCCCTTCCAAGTATATTTGCATGCCTTTTTTTAAAATTTTCTCAGCGCTTTCGGCTAATGCGCGCCAAATTACAATATTATGCCACTCTGTTTGTTCAACTCGGTTACCCGCTTTGTCTTTATAAGCTTCAGATGTAGCCAAACTAAAATGCACCCGTGCAATATTACCTTCCAAATATTTTATTTCAGGGTCTTTACCTAAATTTCCAACTAATATTACTTTGTTTACCCCTGCCATTTGTCTTTTTTTTATTATCTGCACGTAAAATTAAGCTTAACAAACACTAATTCATAATTATTTGGGCGTTCCCATTGTTAAAAACAAGAACAAAGTTTTCAACAATGGGCGGGCTTTTCGTTACAAGTCCTCGTGTAAGGTTTTCTCTCAAAAACCATACACTGTGGGCTTTTCACTGCAATCCCTAACGCAAGATATTTCGGTAATAAAATTCGGTCTAAAAAAAATCGTTAAAAAATGAAAATAAATTTTGCAAACAATAAAAAGAAATACTAATTTTGCCCTCCCGTTTTTTGAGTAGGTAGATTGGAATAAGATTTAAAAAGAATAAGATCTAAAAAAGATTAATTTTTTTTAAAAAAGATTTGGTGGTTACAAAAAGTATATGTACTTTTGCACCCCCGAAACGAAATAGGCAGAGAGAAAGCGCAGGGAAATACGTTCAGGTTGACATTTTAAATAAGGAGTACAGGAGTCTCAACGTAAGAGAATCTTC
Source organism: Flavobacteriales bacterium (assembly GCA_040382975.1). Classification (GTDB taxonomy): domain Bacteria; phylum Bacteroidota; class Bacteroidia; order B-17B0; family Aurantibacillaceae; genus Aurantibacillus. The sequence goes on along the minus strand of JBEIEI010000074.1, from coordinate 377 downwards.
TGGATCGCCGGAAAAAGATAAGTACAGACGTTCATTGACAAGATTGGTAAATAAGATTAATAGTAAGTGATTCATTTACGATTTCGCAAGAGAGAGTAAATAGTATACTAGAATTAACACACAAGCTTTAACGTATAGAAATATACACTAGCCCTTGAGGGATGTTGCTATAACAGACAACATTACGTCCTTAAGATAAGAAAAATATGAAATGAGCTAATTAGCAAGTTTTGTTCAGTCACTGCGAAGTGATTGGCGAATCTAAGGGACAAACTTTTTTTACAATGGAGAGTTTGATCCTGGCTCAGGATGAACGCTAGCGGCAGGCTTAATACATGCAAGTCGTGGGGCATCGCAGGTAGCAATACTGGGCGGCG
>JBEIEI010000073.1:0-12781 GCA_040382975.1 Flavobacteriales bacterium | reverse complement strand
GACGAGATAGAAAGTTTTTTACCTGCTATTTACGAAGAGTTAAAAGACTTAAGTAAGGAAGAGTTAATTAAACGTTTTATCAGTGAAGAGTTTAACCGTTTTCATGAATATTATCAAAATGCTCCGGATCTTAACATCGTAAAAGGCGCTGTAGATGGTGCTTTTGGTGGTGGTCGTACAACCCGTTTCTTTGTTAACATGGGAATGATGGATGGCTTTAATGTGAATAGTTTAAAAGATTTCTTAGCGGACAGTGTAAAAACTCAACCTAGAATGATCTTTAATATAGATGTTAAAAGCAGTTTTTCTTTCTTCGAAACAGAAAGTAAATTAGTTGATGAGTTTTTAGCACTAAATTCAAAAGATATTGAATTTAATAACCGTAAAGTTTCTTTTGAAGTAAGTAACCGCAGAATGAAAGATGGTGGTGGCGATGGAGAAAGACGTGGTGGTGGTGAGAGACGTGGTGGTGGCGGTGGCTACAAGAGTGGAGGCGGCGGTGGCGGCTACAAAGGTGGAGAAAGACGCGAAGGCGGATTTAAACGTCCTAGAAGTTCATCCAGCTTTGGCGGAAATTCAGAAAGAGGTTCTTTTAGTCGTGGTGGCGAAAAAAGCAGCGGAAGCGGAGAGAAAAGATCTTTCGGTCGTAGCAGCGATTCGAACAGTGGCGGTGGAGAGAAAAGATCTTTTAACCGTAGCAGCGATTCAAGTAGCGGAAGCGGAGAAAAGAAAAAAACATTTGGAAAAAGTAAATTCAGAGATTAACAGAACTATAACTCTTTAAGAAATGCCGAAAATTTCTACAAAAGCAACTATTATGCCCGCATCACCAATTCGCAAATTGGTGCCGTTTGCAGAGGCCGCAAAAAAGAAAGGTGTAAAAATTTATCATTTAAATATCGGTCAACCCGATATTGAAACACCTCCATCTTTTTTAAACGCAGTTAAAAATGCAGATATTAAAGTATTAGAATATAGCCACAGTGCAGGAAACGAAAGTTATCGTAAGAAGCTCTGTGGTTATTATAAAGAATATAACATCGATCTTGATCACAACGATATTATTATCACCTGCGGTGGTAGCGAAGCAATTGAAATTGCCATGCTTACCTGTTTTAATCCGGGCGATGAGATAATCATTCCTGAACCTTTTTATGCGAACTATAACGGTTTTAGCTGTGCCGCAGATGTGGTGGTTAAACCCGTACGAAGTTTTATTGATACCGGTTTTGCTCTGCCTAAAATTGAAGATTTTGAAAAGGTGATCACTCCTAAAACAAAAGGGATCATGATCTGTAATCCGGGTAACCCAACTGGTTACTTGTATACAAAAGCAGAATTAGAAGCATTGCGCGATCTTGTAAAAAAATACGATCTGTTTTTGTTAAGTGATGAGGTTTACCGTGAGTTTTGTTACGATGATAAAGAATATATAAGTGTTATGCACTTAGATGGCATCGAGAATAATGTAATCTTATTAGATTCTATCAGTAAGCGTTATAGCGCTTGTGGCGCAAGAATTGGTGCCATGATAACCAAAAATAAAGAAGTAATGGCCTCTGCTTTAAAATTTGCACAAGCGCGTTTAAGTCCGCCAAGTTACGGACAAATTGGTGCTGAAGCAGCATTAGATACTCCTAAAAGTTATTTCGCAGAAGTAAAAACAGAATACATTGCAAGAAGAGATTTTGTGATTGAATCGCTAAATAAGATCGACGGTGTTTTTTGTCCTAAGCCTAGTGGTGCTTTTTATTGCATCGCCAAATTACCAATAGATAATGCAGATAAATTTTGTCAGTGGTTATTAGAGGATTTTAGTTTAAACTCACAAACAGTGATGCTTGCTCCTGCTACAGGTTTTTATTCTACAGCCGGTGCTGGAATTGATGAGGTACGCATAGCCTATGTATTAAAGATAGAAGATCTTAAGAATGCAATTGCTTGTTTAGAGGCAGCGTTAAAAGTTTATCCAGGTAAAACAAATTAATTTTAAAATGAAGAGCACTTTATTTAAATTAATTTTATTTTTTGGTGTTATCGGCGGCTTGTTTTCATGCGGTAATTCCAATGAATCACAATTGCTTGAAAAACCTGCACTTGATTCAGCTAAAACTACAAAGGGATTTATAGTTGACCTTAGTAAAGTAAGCAATGAACCCGGTTTTGTTGGTGTTTTGAATATTGGCGAAATGCTAACTATCTGCAAAATGGATTCGGCTCCTATGAAAGATGTTTCTTTTAAGGTTGCTAAAGCTTTTTCTGTTCTTGAAGAAGAGATGAATGCTATTAGTGCCTCACTTAATGGTTATCCCGGAATGATCACTTACACCAACGACACCAGTAATTTTGTTTTTGAATGCGTTTTGCCAATTAAAGAACTACCAAATAAGCAACCTAAAGTTTGTAAAATAGTTGTATTAGAAGCTGCAGAAATGCTGATCTTTAATTATTACGGCCCCTATAAAAACTTGTTTTCGGCATACAAGAAAATAAGAGAATATAGTACAGCAAATCGTCTAAAGCAAATTGGACCAATGCGTGAATTTTACCTAACCGACCCTACAGTTGAAGCAGATCCTGCAAAATGGCAAACTCGTATTTTAGTGCCTGTGGTTAAATTATAGTATTAATTTCTGCTTCTTAATTTTTTTTAACCTTATTCTAGTTTTATTTTTTGCAATTTTAATATGTAATGTAATTGAATAAATTAGTTATATGTTAGCTATGCGCGCATTGCATACTAGTAAAAAAAAAGGATGAAAAATTATTTAGCAAAACAAATTATTAATTCAATATTCTATCCATTACTTTTTTTAATAAGTGTTTGGATAATTTTTATTATTGAACGTGTTTATGATCTAAATTTTGTTCAATTCGGAATTCTTCCTCGCACTTTTAGAGGTTTGATTGGCGTTGTTACTTCAGTATTTATCCATGCCGATCTTGATCATATTACCTCCAATTCTGTTCCTATTTTAATCTTGGGAATGATGCTTTTTTATTTTTATAAAAAAATTGCTAAAGCAACTTTTATTTGGATATGGCTTGTTAGTGGGATTTGGTTGTGGTTGGGCGGCAGAAATGGCGAGCAACATCCGGTTTATCACATTGGTGCAAGCACATTAATATACGGCTTAGCAACTTTTTTATTTTTTAGTGGTGTTTTTAGAAAGCATTTACGTTTAATGGTGGTTTCTGCACTGGTTGTTTTTTTATATGGCAGTATTATGTGGGGTATTTTCCCTTTAAAAACAGAGATAAGTTGGGAAGGACATTTATTTGGTGCATTAGCCGGTGTTTTAGTAGCATTTAATTATCGCAAAGAAGGGCCTCAACGCCGTGTTTACCATTGGGATGATGAAGATGACCAAGAAGAGACAATTTTTTCTGAGGCCATTGTTGAAAATGATGAAACAAGGTTTATATCTCCTCCAAACGAGATCAAGATCAATTTTATTTATAAAGAAAAAAATAAAGACGAGAATTAATCTCATTCGTACAAATGTTTTTTTTTGTGATCTAAAAAATCTTATTGTTATACTGAAAAAATAAAAAATTTTTACTTTACTATCGCATTATTAATAGTTTATCTTGTTTTGGCGATGTTTGGCCCCGAAGAGATAAAAGTAGAACGCAGCGTTTCTATCAAAAAGCCAACGATTTTAGTTAAATCAATTTTAGGCGATTTTAAATATTTTCATGATGAGTGGAGTACTTGGACAGAAAAAGATTCTGCAATCAAAACTACATACAAAGGTAATCTCGGAGAGGTTGGACATTTCTACTCCTGGCAAGGAAACAAAGAAGTTGGAAGCGGTGAAATGAAATTGTTTCAAAAACAGAAGATAGTTTGGTGCAACGGCTAACTTTTGAAGGAATGGGTGATTCTAGAGCATATTTTAGTATTAAGGAGCAACCAACTGTAACTGATGTAACTTGGGGAATGATATTTGAAGTTGGTTTTTTTGGCCGACCAATGATGTTATTTATGAATATGGATAAAATGCTTGGCGCTGATTATGAAAAAGGTTTGTCGAAGTTGAAATGAAGTTAGAGAGTATGAAAGAAGATGTTGCTAGTGCCAATTATAAAATTAAAGAAGTTGCTTGGGAAGAAAAAACGTTTTATGGAACTAAACGCACAAAATTAGATGGGGCTAAATTGGGCGCTTTTTTTGGAGAGAACTGGCCTAAGATGTGGCTTCAATTAGAGAACGAGAAGGTGAAATCAACTATGTCGCCCTGTGGAATTTTATATTCGTGGGATGAAAAAACAATGGTAACCGAATGTGTGGCTGCAATGTGTGTTCCAAAAGGTTTTGAATTAAAAGGTTGGGAAAAATATTCTATCCCTGCAACAAAAGTCTTAAGCGTGCCGTATTATGGTGCTCCCGAAAAAAGTATTGAGGCGCACTATGCGATGGATGAATATTTAAAAGCGAATAAGCTATCCTATTCATTCGTTATAGAAGAATATGTTACAGATCCAACGCTCCAAAAAGACACAGCCAAATGGTTAACTAATATCTACTACATTTTAAAATAATATAATTGACATTTCGAGGCGAGTAGACAATCTAGGTTATTTTGATTCTCTTTGAGCCGACCCTTTGCTTTAAGATTTAATTTTTTTTAACCTTCTAACTTTTTAAAAGCATTAGGCAATTCATTAATTACATCACTTATTAAAAGACTTTCCATGCTTTTTTTCTTCAAACACATATCAGCAGCATAACCATGAACAAATGTGCCGATCAAAGCAGCTTTTGGAGCGCTGTAACCTCTGCTTAATAATCCTAAAATAATTCCGGTTAATCCATCCCCACTGCCACCCTTTGCCAATCCTGGGTTTCCACTCGAATTAAAAAATACGGTGCCGTCAGGAAAACCAATTGCAGAGTGAGCCCCTTTTAAAACAACAATGCAAAAATATTTTAAGCAAAACTGCTTGAGAGCTTTTATCTTTTCAAAATCATTATCCTGTTTGCCAACTAATCTTTCAAATTCTTTTGGATGAGGAGTAAGTATCGTTTCGGGTGGTAAAAAATCCAGCCAGGTTTTATTTTCAGAAAGGATGTTTAAGCCATCGGCATCAATAATTAATTTACCGGTATAATACTGACATATTTTTTTTAATACAGTTTGTGTGTCTTCTTCTGTTCCAACACCCGGGCCAAAACCAATAGCATCGTATTTTTCGGGTTTATCAACTTCAGAAATAAAATCACTGTTGCTGTCTTCGATAGACATAGCTTCGGGTAAATGATTAAGCAAGGCATCAACCGTACTTTTGTTTGAATGCAATGTTAATAATCCTGCGCCGCTGCGTAAGCAAGCTTTTGAACTAATTATTGCAGCACCACTTTTTCCTTTACTTCCTGCTAACAATAAAGCGTGTCCGTAATCTCCTTTGTGCGAGAATTTATTTCGAGGCTTTAAAAATGAAGCAACATCTTGTTTGGTTGTGTAATAATAGTTGGTAGAATGTTTATTGATGGTTTCAAAACTGATGCCAATATCTAACACTTCAAATTCGGGCACATATTTTTTATTTTCTGCACACAAAAATGCCAATTTAGGGAATTGAAAGGTTAGCGTTAAGGTTGAACAAACAATGTTCTCATTTCCTTCAGACGATTCATCTATGAATAATCCGCTTGGTACATCAATACTAATAACCCTTGTAAAATTGGCATTTATAAATGTTACAACCTCCTTTAAAAGGCCATCAACAGGCTTGTTTAATCCAGTTCCGAGCAAAGCATCAATTACAATGTATTTTTTACTGGTTATTTTTTCCTTCAGGTCGGCTAATGAATTTATTTCAGAATAACTTGTTGTATAAACTGCTTTTAATTTGTTGTAATTGGTTTCTGCATCTAAACTATATTTATCGGTGTAGTTAACTATGTAGGCATTACAGATAAATCCTCGTTCTAATAACAAACGTGTAATGGCTAAACCATCTCCCCCGTTATTTCCTTTACCACAAAAAATGATCAATTCATCTTCCGTGTTTATTAATTTTATTATTCTTTTTACGCAAGCCATTGCGGCGCGTTCCATTAAGTCAATTGAATTAATAGGTTCGGTTGCAATTGTTTCTTCATCTATTTGTTTGATCTGTGCTGCCGAAAATATTTTCATGAGTAGTATTGAAATTCGTTTATAAATATTTAGATGTCACGTCGAGTAAGATTTGCTCATCTTTTCATCCCGATAATTATCGGGACTCTATCGAGTCGCCGGTAACAAACTCCTTCTCGATGCGATTTTTGAAAAAAAATCTACTCGAAGTGACAGCATTCTGGTTTTTTATCAACCACAATTACAATCCTTGTCGCAATTGTCTTTTTTCTTTGGCTTAAATAATTTAAAGCCTAAAAAAATAATTGCTACTGTAAGTAAAGCATAAACACCAATTTGTTGAGCCATGCAATAAAGTTACGGCTATTTTTTCAGAATTGGTAAAACAATACCGGAAGCCGCATCAGCTTGATGAAACACCTTAATATCACTCGAAATAAAATCCTTATCGTCACATTTATAAATGTCCACAAATTGTTGCGGGTTTCTGTCAAATAACGGAAACCAAGAGCTTTGTATTTGTATCATTAATTTATGCCCTTTTTTAAAAGTATGCGCTACATCGGGTAGTTCAAATTTTACAGTTTCAATTTTATTTGGTGTAAAAGCTTCCGGTTTTTCAAAACTGTTTCTAAATCTTGCTCTCATTATTTCGCCCCGCACTAACATTTGGTAACCGGCCATTTCTACCTGCTTCCAATTTTTTTCTTGGCAACAGTAGTTTGTATCGTAAATGAAATTATCCGGAAAAACATCAATGATTTTAACTACAAAGTCAGCATCATTTGTAGAAAGACTTACTTTAAGATCTGCAATTATTGTTCCTGCTAAGGTGATATCTTCTGTTAAATTTTCAGTTGTAAAAACTAAAACATCCGGTCTTCTTGCAGCAAAACGCTGGTCATCATCCATGTATTCTCGCGTTCTATGCGAATGCACATCTTCGGTATATGGCACAGGTTTATTTGGATCGCTGGTGTATTTTGAAAATGAGTTGTTTGCGTTTGGTTTCTCAAACGATAATTTTTGATTTTGATCTAAATAAACGGTTTTGTTTTCGGTGTTTGAGGGCGGCCAGCTTTTTAAATTTTTCCAATTATTTTCGCCGCTAAAAAAAATAGTTGCTTCTGCAATTGAACTATCAGATCCTATGTTTCGCAAATGCGAATCAAAAAAAGCAAGTTCAATATTTTTTTGATAATACTCTGCGGTTTTACTTCCAAACCTTACATTTCCTAAATGAGTGCCTTCCCCGCGATGCCAGCCACCATGAACCCAAGGACCCATCACCAATTTGTTGTTTGTTTTGGGCGATTGTTTTTCAATAGCTTTGTATAAATTCCATGCGCCGTAACAATCTTCAGCATCAAAGGTGCCGCCAACTGTTAGCATAGCAGGTTTTACATCTTTACAGCCAACTCTGGCGTTTCTTGCCTTCCACCAATCATCCATGTTTGGATGATCCATCATATCGTTCCAAAAAGCAATACTGTCACCCATTAATTTTTTGTAATTTTTTAATGCGCCCTGTTTTAAATAAAAACTATAGTTGTCTTTTTCAGGAAAAGTAAATCCTTTTGCACCTTGTGTGGTTGGTTTTGGACGAGGTTTTCCGAATGAGGAATAAAAACTAAATCCATCCATTAAAGCAAAGGCTCCGTTGTGATGAAAATCATCACCTATAAACCAATCGGTAACCGGGGCTTGCGGACTAACCGCTTTTAAAGCAGGATGGTTACTTAATGCCGCCATGGTACTGTAAAATCCGGGATAAGAAATTCCAAAAACCCCAACGTTTCCATTATTGTTAGGTACATTTTTTACTAACCACGCAATAGCATCATAAGAATCACTAGCTTCATCAAATTCTTTGCCTTTTTTATTTTCAATAAAAGGCCTAACATCCATAAATTCTCCTTCGCTCATGTATTTTCCACGCACATCTTGCATTACAATAATGTAATTTCCTTTCAGGTAATTTGACCAATTTGTGGTGTATAGTCTGGTAGAAAATTGATCTTTACCATAAGGAGCACAAGAGTAGGGTGTGCGCATCATTAAAATTGGGTGTTTTTTTGACCCAATAGCCATCGGGGCTTTAGGGCTATAAATGCACGTGAATAGTTTGGTGCCATCTCGCATTGGAACCATAGTTTCGAGTTTGGCATAATTCGCCGATACCCAGGCACTGTCTAAATTTTGGCCGTTTATTTGATAAACTGTAACCAAAAAAAGTAATAATAATAGTTTCTTCATTTACTTCAATTATACAAATAAATACTGCTAAAAGGGCCATTATTTGATTAACAATTTATAGTTAAAAACATTGGCCATATAACCCTTTAAGTCATAAGGCTTTCACTTACTTTTAAAGGATAATGAGTGCTGAAAAACGTAATAAATTTCGACCAAAAAATATTCCTGAAAACGAAATAGAGGAGTTGGATAATAATGCCATTGAAGATTATGAACCGGTTATTGAGAAGAAGAAATCTGAGGGTGGAAAGAACAAACCTAAGTCAACTCCTAAAACAACTAACGAAAAAGAAAAACCGGAATCGGTAAAAGCAAAAAAAGACAAAGTTCCTTTTATGGAGCGTGTTGAACAATTTAAATTGTTTTATTTTAATGAGCGCACGCAAAAGATCGTCGGTTTAATTTTAATTTTATTTTCTGCCTATTTAGCAATTGCGTTTGTATCCTATTTTTTTAGCTGGCAGGTCGATCAGGATAAAGTGTTAGGTAATTCTCGTGATCTTTTTTCTCCCGAAACAAAAGTAAAAAATTGGTTGGGTAAAGCCGGCGCATTAGTGTCGCATTGGTTTATGTATAAAGGTTTTGGGGCCGCATCCTTTGTTTTGGTCCCGGTATTTTTTATGTATGGTCTGCAAAAAGTAGTTCAAAAAAAACTGATCAACATTGGCTCTTTTAATGCTAAATGGCTTTTTATTTTAGTGTGGAGTTCGCTTGTGCTTTCGTTTGTTTTTTCTGAAAGTTTATTTTACATGGGTGGAGGATTTGGTTATTTCATTAATAGCCAAATTTCAAATTTTGTTGGTAGTATCGGTCTTATTGCTTTGTTAGCCTTTTCAATCCTAACCTTTTTAGTATTGATCATCAATCTTTCATTTAAGCTGCCAACAAAACCTGTCATACATGAAGATGAACAAATTCAGGCTGAATTGGAAACTGAAATAAAAAACGAAACAAAAGATTTTAATTCTGCTTTTAACGAAATTAAAGAACCAAAACTATCTGCTGAAGAAGAGGCAGAGCTTTTAAATTTTGAAATAAAAGGTAAAGAAGAGAAGCCAAATGAAGAAGTAATTTTTCAGGTTATTGCGCCAATTAAAGAAGAAGCTGTAGTAGAAATATTACCGGAGTCGGTGTTAGAGGAAATTGAGGAACCAATTATAAATACTGCAGAAGTAATTGTAAAAAATGGTGAGCCGGAATTTGAAATCAAGGAAATTGTGGAGGAGCCAATTGTAAAAGAAGAGGAGAACAGAGCCGCTAAATTGGTTGAAGAATTTGGCGAGTATGATCCAACCTTAGATCTGGGCTCCTATCAATTCCCGAGTTTCGACTTGTTAAATGATTACGGAAATACCGGAACAAAAGTCAATCAAGAGGAATTAGTTGCAAATAAAAATAGAATTTTAAGCACTTTAAAAAATTACGGAATAGAAATAGCTTCTATTACAGCAACAGTTGGTCCAACGGTTACTTTATACGAAATTGTTCCTGCTGCCGGCGTTCGTATCAGTAAAATTAAAAACTTAGAAGATGATATTGCTTTAAGTTTAGCAGCCTTAGGTATTCGTATCATTGCACCAATTCCAGGTAAAGGCACAATTGGTATCGAGGTTCCAAATTTAAATCCCGAAATGGTGCCAATGAAAAATATTCTGGCATCCGAAAAATTTCATAATTCACAATTCGAATTGCCTATTGCTTTAGGTAAAACAATTAGTAACGAAATTTTTATTGCCGATCTTGCAAAGATGCCTCACCTTTTAATGGCGGGCGCTACAGGGCAAGGTAAATCGGTTGGGTTAAACGCCGTGTTGGTTTCTTTACTTTACAAAAAACATCCGGCGCAAGTAAAATTTGTTTTGGTAGATCCTAAAAAAGTGGAGCTAACTTTGTTTAATAAAATTGAACGTCACTTTTTAGCAAAGCTTCCAAATTCTGAAGATGCCATTATTACTGATAATACAAAGGTTATTCATACGCTTAATTCAATGTGTATCGAAATGGATAACCGTTATGCCTTGTTGCAAGATGCTCAAGTGCGTAACATAAAAGAGTATAATACTAAATTCGTTAATCGTAAATTAAATCCAAACGACGGACATAAATATTTACCATACATTGTTTTAGTGGTGGATGAGTTTGCCGATCTGATCATGACGGCCGGTAAAGAAGTAGAAACACCCATTGCCCGTTTGGCACAGTTAGCCAGAGCAATTGGTATACATTTAATTATTGCCACTCAGCGTCCGTCTGTAAATATTATTACTGGTACCATTAAGGCCAATTTTCCGGCGCGTATCGCATTTAGGGTAACCAGTAAAATTGATAGTAGAACCATTTTAGATTCGGGTGGAGCCGATCAGTTAATTGGCCGTGGAGATATGTTATTAAGCACCGGTAACGATCTTATTCGCATTCAATGCGCCTTTGTAGATACGCCTGAAGTAGAGAAAATAACCGAGTTTATTGGTAACCAACGTGCGTACCCAAGTGCCTTTTTATTGCCGGAATACGTGGGCGAAGATGGCGGAGATGGGGTAGGAGAGGTTGATCTGAGTGAGCGCGACAAAATGTTTGACGAGGCTGCTAAATTAGTGGTTCAGTTTCAGCAGGGAAGTGCCTCATTCTTACAAAGAAAGTTAAAATTGGGTTATAATCGTGCCGGTAGGATAGTTGATCAGCTGGAGGCCGCCGGAGTGATAGGTGGCTTTGAAGGCAGTAAGGCAAGGGATGTGCTGGTAAAAGACATGGCTCAATTAGAAGAAATTTTGCAAAAATTAAGAAATCGTTAGTTCCATTTTAAACCTTTTATGCATCTTTGAAGTCTGTTTGGTATTAAATTTGTACTACCCTATATTATGAAGAAATTATTAAGTGTATTATTCGTTTGCGTTTCCTTTATAGTTAATGCACAAGATCAAGATCCAAAAGCAAAAGCTATTCTCGACGATTTAAGTAAAACTACTAAAGCGTATAAAACTATTACGGCAGATTATGTTTTTACTATTTTAAATAAAGAAAAAAAACAAGTAGAAAAACAGGCAGGTAAAGTTTTAATTAAAGGCAATAAATTTAAATTAGATATTCCTGGCAATACTATTGTTTGTGATGGAAAGACTTTGTGGAATTACAGTAAAGATGCTAAAGAAGTTACCATTAAGAATTTTGAGGCCGAAAACGAAGATCAGTTAAACCCAAGTAAAATTTTTACGATATACGAAACCGGTTATAAATTTAAATATGAGAAAGAAGAAAAAGTTGGCACTGTAAATTGTCATGTGATCGATCTTTATCCTTCGGTAAAACCCGAAAAGAAAAAATTTCATACCGCTAAAATTTATGTTGACAAAACAAAAAAACAGATCACTAAATTAGTAATGCTAATGAAAGATGGCGGACAAAATGTTTATGAGATTAAAACATTAAAACCAAATTTAGAAATTGCAGACCCAATGTTTGTTTTTGATACCAAGAGTTTTAAGCCTGATCAAATTAGCGACGAAAGATAATTTTAAGAATAAGTATTAAATAAAAAAGGGACTTTTTAAGTCCCTTTTTTATGCGTTTTATTTATTATTCTCGTAGCTTTCTATAATTGCTTTTACCAGTTTATGGCGAATAACATCGGTGTTATCTAATTCAATAATGCTTATTCCTTCTACCTTTTTTAAATAACGCACAGCTTGTACCAAGCCACTGGGTTGTTTGCTAGGCAAGTCTATTTGAGTTACATCGCCTGTAACAATAAACTTGGCATTAGATCCCATACGTGTTAAAAACATTTTCATTTGGCTTTCGGTAGTGTTTTGCGCTTCATCTAAAATAACAAAAGCGTTATCTAAAGTCCTGCCACGCATAAATGCTAAAGGCGCAATTTGTATTATTCTATTCTCAATGTATTGATTTAATTTATCACCCGGCACCATATCCGTTAAGGCATCGTAAAGCGGCTGCATGTAAGGGTCTAGTTTTTCTTTCAGGTCTCCGGGTAAAAAACCTAAATTTTCGCCGGCCTCAACAGCAGGGCGCGTTAAAATAATACGTTTTACCTCTTTGTTCTTTAAGGCTTTAATGGCTAATGCCACAGCGGTATAGGTTTTGCCGGTTCCCGCCGGCCCAATTGCAAACAACATGTCGTTTTTTACAATGGCATTGATCATTTTGCGCTGGTTTTCGGTTTTGGCTTTTATTACCAAGCCGTTATTACCAAACAAAATAATGTCACTATTGGCAGCATCATCTTTTGCTTCCACCAAATTATCGCCTGTTTGCCCTAAAAGACGCTCAATTACGGTATCGGTGAGTATTCCGCTTTTATGGTAATGATCAACCATTAGCTCTAACTTTTTTTCAAAACGGGTAATTTCATTGCTGTCGCCCATAACTTTTAAGGAGTAACCGCGGGCAATTAATTTTAGTTTCGGGAAATATTTTTTAAT
>JBEIEI010000072.1:0-12793 GCA_040382975.1 Flavobacteriales bacterium | reverse complement strand
CCGTTATTATTACAGTTCCCAATTTTAATTGCTTTGTTTGCCTACATTCCGGCTGCTATTGAATTACGCCAACAAGGGTTTTTATGGGCTGATGACTTAAGTACTTTTGATACGATTTGGAATTTTGGTTATGTGCCTTTTATTAATTGGGCGTATGGCGATCACGTAAGTTTATTTGCTTTATTGATGTTTGTGAGTACGCTGGTTTATACGTACATGAATAGTAGCATGATGCCTCAGCAAAATAACCAAATGCCGGGTATGAAATTTATGATGTACTTTATGCCGGTTATCTTTTTAGCAGTAATGAATGATTACGCTGCAGGTTTAAGTTGGTATTACTTTTTAGCTAACATGTTTACTTTCTTACAAAACTGGATAATGAAAAAAATTATTAGTGATGATAAGATCAGAGCAGAATTAGAAGCAAACATGAAAAAGCCTGTTAAGGTTTCTAATTTCCAAAAACGTTTAGCCGATATGTCTAAAGAAAGGGCTCAAATTGGCAAGAAAAAGTAGTTTTTTGTAAAAAAAAGTAAAAAAACAGCCAATTTGTTAATTTTTTAAGAATTTAAAAGAATTGTACTACTTTTATAATTGAAATGATCAAGAATAAATTTTTTAAAATAGTTGTATCTACTTTTTTAGTGCTTATAGCACTATGGGTTGCAACTCCTAAAGTTTATATCCATGATCTATTTCATCATGATCATTCAGTTATTTCTTTTGATTCAGAAACCAAGCTACAATCAGCTGACGACTGTGATTATGACGAGTATAACAAGCCCGTTTATTTCAACATTTTTAAATTCGTAAATAATTTTATTCCATTAAAGCCGCAAAACTCAATTTCTACAAAAGTTTCAGCTTTTAAATTTTCAACTATTTCTTTTGCAATATCCTTATTGCGCGCACCTCCAATAAGCCAATAATTTTTCGGCTTAATTTTCTTTTTTAAAAACAATTTATTTTTTGCAATGCTTTGCATTGATGTTAATGTTTAACAATAAACAAATATTAGTAATTATACTATTATTCCTAAGTTCAATCGTTCGTTCGCAAACTTGCGATTTGCAATTAAAAGGAATAGTAAGAGATGAAGACAATAGCGAACACTTGGGTTTTGCTGTTGTTAAATTACTTTCTCCCGAAAAAATAATTCAAACTAACGAGAAGGGAGAATTTGTTTTTGATAATTTGTGTAAAGGCAATTACCAAATTTTAATACAGCATGTAGGGTGTAAAGACACAATTTTTTCAGTTGACTTAGTTAAGTCTAAAAAAGTAATTTTTAATCTGCCACATACTTTTAACCAATTAAAGGATATTGAAATTGTAGAAAAGAAAGCAGATGAGATTTTGCCGCAAGCCATTGAAACATTAAACATAAAAGAACTTGATAAAAGTAAAGGCTTGCCATTAGGCGAAGTTTTAAAGAATTTAAATGGCGTAACAACATTTAATAATGGGGCAACCATAAGCAAACCTATGATAAACGGCATGCAAGGTTACCGCATTATGACTTTAAATAACGGTATCAGGCAAGAGGGACAAAATTGGGGTAATGAGCATGCGCCGGAAATTGATCCATTTATTGCGCAAAAAATTACTGTTATCAGAGGAGCTTCAACGGTGCGTTATGGAAGCGATGCCATTGCAGGTGTTATATTAATAGAACCTGGGCCGCTGCCAGATTCTGCATCTGTTACCGGCGAGTTTAATTCTGTTGGCGCAACTAATGGTAGATCAGGAATTGCATCCGGACAATTGCAAGGCCATTTTGATAAAATAAAAGGCCTAAGTTGGCGAGTGCAAGGAACCCTTAAGCAGGGTGGTAGTATGAAAACTCCAACTTATTATTTAAAAAATACAGGCATTGAAGAAAAAAATTTCTCCTATGCTTTAGCGTATCATGGCAAAAAATTTAATGCCGAAATATTTTATAGTCAGTTTAATTCAGTGATCGGAATTTTTTCAAGTGCACACATAGGAAATTTAACTGACTTGCAAGCGGCTTTTAATCGCTCAAAGCCCGCAGATTCATTGGCCACTTTTAGCTATGAAATAGACAGACCAAAACAAGTATCAGAACACGAATTACTAAAATTTAATTTTCATTTCCATACAGGCTTGCGCTCAAGATTATATGCCAATTATGCTTATCAATATAATAAACGTCAGGAGTATGATAAACACAAACCTCGCAACAATCAGTTAGCCCAACTTAATTTGCCGGATTTTGATTTTAGATTAACCACGCATTATGGTGAAGTGTTATGGGAGCATGATTATATCAATCGTTTTAGCGGAAAATTTGGAGCGCAAGGAATGTATCAAGAAAATGCATTTACAGGAAGGTATTTACTACCCGGTTTTTTTAGTGGCACTTGGGGTGTTTTTGTATTAGAAAAATATGCACTATCTAAAATAGAATTTGAAATTGGCGCAAGATATGATGAAAGATATATTACGCCATATGTATTGGAGTTGAATGAATTTGTAAGGTATCACAATACGTTTAAGGGATTTAGTTTTAATACAGGTTTTATTTATAAGCCACTAACAAATTTAAAAACTAGTTTTTTTGCAGCTAATGGCTGGCGTTCTCCATCTGTAAATGAACTTTATACAAATGGGCTTCATCATGGAACTGCCTCAATTGAGCGAGGAGATAAAAATTTAAAAGCCGAAAGATCTTTTAATGTTATTAGCAACACGCAACTAAATTTTAAAAAGGTTGAAACAGAATTCACTATTTACAATTACTATTTTAATAATTTTATTTATTACTTTCCCGGAGATAGGCCCGAATTGACTATCCGTGGGGCTTTTCCTGTTTTTTACTACAAACAAAATAACGCTAATATTTTTGGCATGGATGGCGCGGTAAAATATTCGTTTCCTTTTAATGTATATTTAAAATTAAGAGGCATGATAGTTCGAGGATATAATTTAGATGATAAACAACCATTAATTTATATGCCTGCAGATAGAATCGAAGGAACGATTGGTTATTCTTTTAAAGATAAAAAATATATTAAAGATAGTTACCTGGAGATAGTTTCTCAAGCAGTGAACAAACAAACACGTGTGCCGGCAAATTCAGATTTTGCCCCACCTCCCGAAAGGTATTTTTTAGTTGGAGGTAACTTAAGCACAACAATTTTATTAAAACGTCAACCATTAATTTTTACCCTATCTGTTACAAATGGATTAAATACTATTTATAGAGATTATTTAGATCGTTTTAGATATTATAACGATGCAGTAGGAACGAATATAACTTTTCGTTTACGAATGCCATTTACATTATATAACAAAAACAAAATAAATAATTAAATATGCGCATCTCTTCCATAATAACAGTAAATAATAAAAGGATAGACTTTGGCATTAGTGTTTTTATTCGTTTAAATCAATCGTACAGAGATTGCTTAGATAGGTATAGATATTTTACAGATGCAATCGGAAGAAATTTTTCTTTCCAAATAAGAATGCCTTTTACCATTAAAAAAAATAAAAAGTCATGAATATAAAAACAACAATTAAATCGCTACTCGTTTTCACTGCCTTATTAACTTTTTGGTCGGGCTGTAAAAAGGATAAAGATCAAGTAAAGTTGCCACAAGCCATTTTAAATTCTCCCGAATTAATCACAAGCATGGTATTGCAATTTACCGATTCATCAAATACTTCAACTGTTATAAAGGCTGAGTACAGAGACTCTGATGGCCCGGGAGGAAATTCTGCGACTAAATTTGATACCATAAAATTAGCTTCTAATAAAACTTATTTGGTTAAGCTAATTTTATTGGATGAAGCTAAAAATCCTATCGATACAGTATCTAATGAAATTTGGGAAGAACGAAACGACCATCAGTTCTTTTTTACTCATGCCACCATTAATTTCACTACTTATTATTTAGATATAGATTCTAATGGTTACCCTGTTGGATTATCAACCAAATGGAGAACTAAAAGTGTAGGAACAGGAACAAGTCGCGTGGTTTTAAAACATCAGGTTGGCGTTAAAAATGGTACGGCAGCACCGGGCGAAACAGATATTGATGTTTTATTTCAATCAAAAATTCAATAATTAATAAACATGAAAAATTATATTCTAAAAACATCAACTGTCATCCTGCTAATCATCGTACTGTTGGCTTGCAATAAATCAAAAAAATTTTCCAATCGGATGGGAGGTTATAAATGGAAAATTGTGACCCTAACGGTTAACGGTACCTCTGAAACTAATTTACCCGAATTACTATTTAAAGATTGTGACATATACAAAGAAACCTGCAAAGGGACCTGGATCAGCGAAGAAGGGGGGAGAGCACAATTTGTTTGGCAGTTTAGAGATAAAGGCAAGGTTTTAGAAATTGCCAATCAAACCGATCATGCTCACGGTATTATAGATGTGAAAGCTGCAGATCAATGTATAGCTTTTACAGGCGTATACGAAGTGATAAAAAGTAAAAGAAAATCATTGGTACTTAAAAGCACCTCAATTACAGGACACCAGGGCAAAGAGGTAAACATTGAACTGGAGAGAAAAGATTAACCAAAATAAATATAAACCAATAAAAAATAAAAACATGAAAAAAAACATCATCACAATTTCGCTAATGGGCTTCTTAGCCCTTTCACTTGCTTCATGCAAAAAAACCTACGAATGTCATTGCGACAAAACAGCCGGTGGAGATGAGCATTTTGATATTAAAGGTAAACAAGCAGACGCCGAATCTGAGTGCAAGAAAAAAGGTGAAGGAAGCACTGTTTATTCTAGTTGTAAATTAGAATAATCTATAGGAGGAGCCATTTGATTTA
Organism: Flavobacteriales bacterium; assembly: GCA_040382975.1. Lineage (GTDB taxonomy): Bacteria > Bacteroidota > Bacteroidia > B-17B0 > Aurantibacillaceae > Aurantibacillus. Next base: position 7,963 of record JBEIEI010000072.1, on the reverse strand, counting down.
GTTTGCCCTATCATTTGGATACTCTCTGTGCCTTATTGAAACTTGCAGTTTTATTCGGCGGTGACAAACGTGTTAATTCAGAAAACAAGGATGAGTCTTTTGAAATTATGCGTCCTACCGAGCTGATCATCCAAAAAAAGTGGTGTGCAGTGAGTTCTTATAAATTCATTTTATCCTAATAAAAAACTAACGTCAATTTAGGCTAAAAAACAAAAAAATACAAACGAAAAATACAAACGAAAACAAATGAAAACAACAACAAAAATGTTTCTAAGTGCTGCTGTAGCAGTAGCATTAGTAGCGGTGTCGTGTAAAAAAAAGGATAAAGATCCGGATCCAACACCAACGCCAACAACAACCGGTAACCCTCCGCCCAATGCACAAGAGGTAATTACAACCATGAAGGTATTGATCAATAACGGTACAACTACCGCTACATACTTTTATAAAGATCCTGATGGTGATGGTGGTATTGCAGGGTTTTATGGACCAGGTACAACAACAACATCTACACAAACAGATTCTGTAATAAATTTATTAGCAAGTAAAAATTACACCGTTAATCTTTTATTGTTAGATGAAACTAAAAGCCCTGTTGATACAATAAGCAAGGAAGTATTGGCTGAAGCAGCTGATCACATGTTCTTCTTTAATCAACAAAGTCCTTCGGCCCTGCCTAATGCTTCTGTTACAATTAGCGGAACTAATTTAACCATTATGTATAAAGACTCAGACGGTGCAACAACACCAAGACCGTTAGGTTTATTAACCGAGTGGATGACAGGTGCAACCACTGCAACAAAAAAAGAGTTAACTATTGAGTTAAAACATCAGCCCGGCGTAAAAAATGGAACATATGCTCCCGGCGATGTAGATGTGTCAGTTCCATTTAAAATAAAAATTAATTAAAAAAACATCTTTAATTAAAAGATGAAAATGATCCGTAAATATCTTTCATTATTTATGTTCTTAGCTATCCTTTTTCCAATAGGAGATAAGGCGATGCATGATATTGAACATTTTAATGAAGATCAATGCGCGGTTAAAGAAACACATTATTGTAGATCTGAACATTTGTGTACGATATGTGATTATGTGTTTTCTTCATCATCAAACCCACCAACGATCCAAAATAAAATTCTTTTTTTTGGACAACTGGTTTGTACAATTGTTTCGTTAACTATATTCGAAATAATTATCCTTCAAAAATTCACATTTACACTCAGGGGCCCCCCGTTTACTAGTATATTTCTTTAAAAATCACTTGTTATTTATTAGGTAAAATCTAATAAAATGGATATGGGTTATTTTATATAACTCCTAAAGAAAATTAGTGAAAAAATTAAATAGTAATGCTAAGTGTGAATAATTATTCGCTTGACCCAACTACCTAATTTAAAATAGAGAACCACGCGGTATTTCTTATAAGAAGTAATATTAGCTAACTATTTAATTTAGGTATTGGTTAAGTGTTAATTTTTTTTGAATTAATAATTTATTAAAATAATAGCGGATGAAAAAATTACCAGTAGCCGTATTGAGCGGTTTTTTAGGGGCAGGTAAAACAAGCCTTCTCAATCATATTCTTAATAATAAGCAAGGGTTAAAAGTAGCTGTAATAGTAAACGATATGAGCGAAATTAATATAGATGCTCAAATTGTTGAACGAGAAAATAACCTTTCGCGCACAGACGAAAAATTAGTTGAAATGAGTAATGGATGCATTTGCTGTACTTTACGTGAAGATTTGATGATAGAGGTTGAAAAATTGGCCAGCCAAAATAAATTCGATTATTTGTTAATTGAAAGCACCGGTATTTCTGAGCCTATTCCTGTAGCACAAACATTTTCGTTTGTTGATGAAGAAAAAGGTATTGATCTTTCAAAATTTAGTTATATCGATTGTATGGTAACTGTTGTAGATGCCTTTAACTTTCCTTTGGATTTTGGTACAAATGAAACACTTATAGATCGCAATCTTACCAACATGGAAAATGATCATCGCTCCATTGTAAATTTATTAACTGACCAAATTGAATTTGCGAACGTAATTATTTTGAATAAAACAGATTTGGTAAACCCTGATCAGGTTAAACTATTAGAAGCTATTTTAAAAAAACTTAATCCGGCCGCTAAAGTAATTAAAAGCAAATTTAGTAAGGTTGATCCCTCTCTTATATTAAAGACAGGTTTATTCAATTTGGCTGAAGCAGAAAATTCTGCCGGTTGGATCAAAGAATTAAATAACGAACATACGCCTGAGACAGAAGAGTATGGCATATCATCCTTTGTCTTTAGAGAAAACAGACCATTTCATCACGAACGTTTTTGGGCATATGTAAATCAGGGTTTTTCAAATAATATTATTCGTAGTAAAGGTTTATTTTGGATCGCTTCCAGACCACAACAAGCATTAAGTTGGAGTCAGGCCGGCGGTTCCTTGAGAGCAGATAGTGCAGGCGTGTGGTGGGCAAGTATGCCGTTTAGTGAAAGGATAAAACGTACTTCTTTTATTGATAACCAAAAAACAATTGAATCGAGATGGGGCAAAGAATTTGGAGATAGATTGAACGAATTGGTTTTAATAGGACAAGATATGGACGAAAAACAAATCCGTAAGGATTTAGAAAATTGTATATGCACTCCTGATGAAATAAAAATAATGTGGGAAGAAAAGTATCAAGTGGATGATTGGCCATTGGATCGAATTAATTGCGATATAAATGAAACAATAAACAATTAGATGAATTTTACACGGTTATTAAATTAAAAAATCAGCCATCACTATTTCTTAATTGCCTTTAAAAATTAAGTTTAATTACAAGCTTTTTTAAAACTTCGATTAGGAAATAACTAATTTGAAATATAAAGTAATAAATCCGAAAATTTAAGCTGGTAACTTAAATTATAGAATAAAAGAGTGTGTTTTGTATTTTATATCGGATTTATATACCCCGCTGCTTTTCTATAATGTAGAAATAGTAGTGGGGTTTTTTATTTAACAAATTTTGGCACGTTGTTTGTAAATATTTTTTCAAATAACATACCTATGAAACAACTTTTATTTATTGCAGTATTTTTTATCTCTTTGCTTTCGCAAGCACAATCATTTCAAAAAACCTATTCGGCAACCTATGCCGATGCTAAGATTTATAGCAACAGACTATATGTTCTTATAAACGATTCAGGGGTCAAGCATTGTGTGGTTAAAAAAGACCTTAATGGTAATATACTGTGGTCAAAAAAGTATAGTTTTCCTTCAGCTGGAACTGGCCTTTTTTTAACGGCGAATGCTGGAAAGATAAGTATTACACATACAGGTGGAGGTTCAACTCCATTCATTTCGATAGATACACTTAATGGTGCAATAAGCAGTGACTACATTTTTTTTCCATGTCCGCCAAATCCGCAAAACAAATCGGATAAATTGGTTGTTTTAAATAATGGAATAGCTGTAAAAATCGGATGCAATCCTATGAATTTGCAAACAACCGTTTATACAACCAACGCAATAACGGGAAATACTATTGCGGCAATGAGTATAATTACACCAACCAATGTAGGTGCCGTGTCAGCTGCCCGTATAACAAAATCTGGACCAAATAGTATTATTTTGTACGGCAAAACGGGACCCAACCTTTTATTTTTTATTAAAATAACAAATCCCGTAACCATGGCAAATACAGGTATTCACATCCTAAAAAAGCAACTGCCAAGCGATCTTGACCCTGATTTTGGAACAGATGTTGATTCTACCGGCAGCACAATTTTTGCGCTCTTCAGAAATAATAATACCTATACATATATAAAAACCGATACCAGTTTGAGTAACTTCACGGCCTATACACGGCCTATAAATAATAGTTTTGTATCACATATTGCCTATAAAAGCGGCACACTATATTCTGGTGTATATAATGTTACAAGCTCAACCACCTGTGTTCCTATTTTAAGTTCAGTAAATGATAATTTTACTCCAATACAAACTGTAAGTTATCCGCCTATATCAATAACTGGTACAGGCACAGCAACTTATCCTAGAAGAGATTTTAAAGTTTCAGCAAATAGCAGTCACGTGTATTTTGCATATCATGAAAATAATAATCTAACAATTTCAAAAAGTAGTAACTCTGGGGCTCTAAACTGCACCAGCACAACAACCTTGCCTTCTTTTGCAAACTTAGCTTTGGTTGATTCGTTGGTTACAACTATAACCACATTGTTCTCAGAATTTGTATCATATACAAATATTACAATTCCAACATACTCAAGCAGCGCATATTCGCACACCACATCTTGTATAAGTGTGGGATTAAATGATTTAATTAGCCAACCTAAAGAACTATTTACATTAGGCCAATTAAACTCTTCAGACTATTTAGTTTCATCTGACATAACTACTTTAAAAACAGTAAAAATATTTGATATAACTGGAAATTTAATACTTAATGTGCAGGATATTAATAGTTCTAAAACAAGGATCAATCTTTCAAATTACCCCAATGGCATTTATATTTTAAAAGCTACCAGTAACGAAAACCTTGAAAAAATATTTAAGGTTTTAAAATTATAAATGTATTATTTTAGTTAAAGGATTTTTTATTTAAAGATAAAAATCCAGCATTATCAGATCTTAAAGGGTGTAACGCTTACCATCTAAAAAAGCAACTATCCAAGCATAGGTTTTTCCTTTTGAAATTGCTTTTTGCCTCTGTGCTTCGGCTTCTTTTATTGTTTTAAATTCTTTTTGCGTAAAGCGTGTAATACCATTCGGATAAATTACAACTGTTGCAGGATGGCGATTTGGATTTTGAGAATAAAGAGTTTTTTAATCAAAGCACAACAAAGTCAACAAATAAAATACAATGCATATGTGACTTCGTATAAACAATCTCTTTCAAATTTTAGCATTTTGCCAGAGAAAGCATTTATTATGGATTAAGGTTTTACTATGGTTTTACTTATTACTTCATCTCCAAAATACAGCTTTAGATTATAAGTGCCCTGGGGTAAAGTATTAAGATTAATATCATAACCTTGCGATTTTTTTGTTGTCTTAATAGTTAAGAGTTGCCCCATTGAGTTGAATAATTTTATATCAGTTATTTCATCTTTTCGCTCACTCCTTATTTGTAAAACATCATTTAACAGGGGGTTGGGAAATATTTGGGTTCCGGGAGTAATGATATCGGGTCCGTCTATTACTACCATTTTTTGAGAATAGGCAGAGAAGCATCCGTTTCTTACAAGCAAAAAAGTTACATAAGAGCTGTCTTTAAATAAATATTTATGCTTTGTGTTTAAGCCATAAAAACCAAAAAGATAATCGGATTTACCATCCCCATAGATCCATTTAAATTCTGGCGTTCCGCCAAGCCAACCTGTACTATCGGCAGCAGTAAAAAAAACAGAGTCTTTTTCGATGCGCGTCTCAAATTTACCGGATAAAATATTTGAGATGCCTTGAACTTGTTTTGTTATTGAATCTTTAATATTGCCACTTTTTACAACCAACTTTACATTATAATTTCCCGGTATGGTATAATAATGAACGGGTGAATGTTTTGTTGAAGTTTGCCCATCACCAAAATCCCAGTAATAAGAAGAGCAACAAGTGCTTAAATTGGTAAACTTACCCTCACAAGAACTATAATCAAATTTTGCTGATGTGATCGTATTCACACTAACTTCTTTAGAAAAAATGCCAGTATGCCCATTATAACAGATTAATTCAACTGTGAATGTTCCTTTATGCGGGAATATGTATCCGCCGGTAATGCTTGTGTTAGTAGTAGTTAGAATGGGCGTTAATGATGTAGTATCGTAAATATTCCAGGTATAACTGTCAGAATATGCCGATGTATTATTTATGGTGGTTACCGAGCCGTAACAAAGGTTGTAAATTTCAAATCCGGGTATTGGCGATGCGTGCCTTGAGGGAGACTGGCCATGGCTAACAATCCAGATAAAGAAAAACAATATATTTAAATTAAGTTTCATTTATATAAATTTAAATTATTTTAAATAGAGGAACACAATCAAGTAACATAAATCGTTCCATTATTGTGAAGATCAAAATTTTATTTGTTAAAATCAAAATAAATTTTGCTTTTAACAGATTGTGGTACGTTTTGTGTGAAATAAAATAATCTATCTTTAACTTATGAAAAGACTATTAATTTTAATATTTGTTTTTGGGCTTTTTACATTTGCCTGTAAAAAGGAAAACTCTAAACCTTCAAATGATGGAGCGAAACTTTTTACATTTAATAAATTAAAAGCAGATAAGGACAGTTTAAAACAAGGAGACGTTACAAGTATAAGGGCACAAATAGCAGGTGAGGGTTCATTTGCGTGGTCATGCTCCTCGGGTGATATTTTCGGAACAGGTAATACCGTTTTATTTGGTGCAGGCAGTTGTTGCGCTGGTAATCATGAGATTATATGCACAGTTAAAGATAAAAACGATAATTCTGAAGCAAAATCAATTTTTATTTATGTTTATTAAGATCAAATAATGAAACGGATATTAATTTTCTTTTTAATTTTTAATTTTCACTATAATTATATTTTCTCTCAATGTTGTGGCGGTCATAGTCCCATTGGTGGAAACACCAATCAAGGAACTTTACCAAAATACACCTTGCAGATTAATTCATTTTATAAGCACGCTTATTCTGCTGGTTATATGGAAAATGATCACAATTCTGATTTTAAATTCGTAGAAAATGCCAATAACAATTTTTTAGGATTACAGGTGGGGTATGGCATTAATAAACGTTTTACAGCAGAGATTGAAGCTGGTTATTATTTAAATCGCACTCAAAATTTTAAATTAAATGATACAAAATATATACTAGAGGGGAAAGGCGGATCCTCTGCAACGTTTACCGGACGATACAATATTTATAAAGATAGCATTAATGATTTTGAATTTACCATGGGATTAGGTGTTCGGTTACCTTGGTCTAAAATACCGCAAGTTATAGACGGCGTTGAATTGGCTCAAGATGTTCAACCAAGTAATGGAGGTTATGGTTTATCTCTTCAATCTTTTTTATTTAAAGAGTTTGATGAGGCTGAGATAAATATTTTTATGATAAATGCTTTAATTATAAATACAGAAAACACTAAAAAGTATAAAGAAGGCAATTCATTAATAACCGGTTTGTTTTTTAGTAAAACCTTTAAAAAAGTTAGTGCAATAGCGCAAGTTAGAAATGAGCTAAGAACATACGCTTATCGTTATGGGATGCGTGTTACTTCTTCAGGCGGATATAGGTTGCTTTTTGTTCCGCAAATCAGTTACACTGTTAAACAAAAATATAACCTTGCATTTTTATATGAATTACCAATATATCAATATTATAATGGAATTCAGATAAGAGACAGATATGCTTTTTCGGTTAACCTAAATATTCGACTGGGTCTCAGTAAAAAAGCAAATCAACTTTGTGAAAAGTAAAATCTAGTTTATCGCCTTACCTAAAAAATCCAGCATTATCAGATCTTCAAGGGTGTAACGCTTACCATCTACAAAAGCAACTATCCAAGCATCGGTTTGTCCTTTTGAAATTGATTTTTGCCTCTGTACTTCGGCTTCTTTTATTGTTTTAAATTCTTTTTGTGTAAAGCGTGTAATACCATCCGGATAATTTACAACATCTGCTTTTCCAAAAGTTTGTAAGTTTGGATATTTAAAATTTTCAGGTTTTCTATAAGCACCTATTTGTACTTTAAAAATTAAACTAGCTGCACAATAGTCGCCGGCCATTTCAAGAAGTTGCTTATAATAAGTTATGTCGTTTAATGATTTACCTTTTAGCGAACTAAAATCAGGCAATATTTTATCAGAGCAAGGATCGGCTTTAACAGCCAAGGTTGATGTTTCTGCTATAGTAGGTTTAACAACAGCCACGGTTGTTGTTTCTGCTATATTAGGTTTAACAACAGCCACTGTTGT
>JBEIEI010000071.1:0-12945 GCA_040382975.1 Flavobacteriales bacterium | reverse complement strand
GTTTATTTCCTATTAATTTAACTGCGTTATTTAACTTTATAAAAAAATTAGTTATGCAGGTTTTTAAATTTGGTGGTGCTTCTGTTAAAGATGCTGATTCGGTAAAAAATGTTGCTTCCATTTTAAAAAAACACGCTGATCTTTCTACCATTGTAGTTATTTCTGCAATGGGCAAAACCACTAATAAATTAGAGCAATTAGTTAACGCCTATTTTTATAAGGATGGTGATATAGAAACTATTTTAACTGAGCTTAAAACCTACCATCTTTCTATTTTAAATCAATTAATTCCAAACAAAGCAAATACAATTTATAATGATATTGAAAATGTGTTTGTAGAACTTTTATGGGCTTTAGAGGAAGAACCTTCATCGACCTATAATTACCATTACGATCAATTAGTTTCTCAAGGTGAAGTATTGGCTACCAAAATTGTTTCGGCGTATTTAAATGAAGTAGAAATAAAAAATAGATGGATAGATGCTCGTGGATTTATTCAAACAGATAATTCTTACCGCGAAGGAAAAGTAGATTATGAATTAAGTCAGCACCTTGTAACAACTGAATTGCTGCCTATTTTTAATTCATATAATATAATTATTACCCAAGGTTTTATTGGCGGAACTTCGGAGAACTATACAACAACCCTTGGTCGCGAAGGAAGTGATTATACGGCTGCCCTACTGGCTTATTTTACTGATGCCAAACAAGTTATTATCTGGAAAGACGTTCCGGGTGTATTAAATGCCGATCCGAAATATTTTAAGAATGCAAAAAAAATAGATGAATTAAATTACCACGATGCTATTGAATTAACTTATTACGGAGCTTCGGTCATTCATCCAAAAACCATCAAGCCTTTACAAAACAAAAACATTCCGCTTTTTGTAAAATCGTTCATCAATCCGCAAGAGGCAGGAACCATCATAAAAGACAGTGATAAACGAAGTACAGCCACCAGCTACATTTTTAAGGTAAATCAAATTCTATTATCCATTCAACCAAAAGATTTTAGTTTTATTGCCGAAGATAACCTAAGCAACATATTTACTTTATTTTCAAAATACAATGTTCACGTTAACATGATGCAGAACTCTGCTATCAGCTTTAGCGTTTGTACCGATTACGACGAACATAAAATTGAACCGCTGCTAAAAGACCTGCAACAACAGTTTAAAGTGCTTTACAATAAAGATGTAGAACTTATGACCGTTCGTAATTACGATCAAGGCATTATTGCCAACCTAACAGAAAATAAACTGGTAATTATTGAGCAACGAAGTAGAAATACGCTGCAAATGGTGATGAAGGAAGATTCTGCGGTATAGCAAAATAGAGCGCCTAATCTTAAAACAGCAATTAAAAAAAAGCCTTCCCTATAAAAAGAGAAGGCTTCCAGTAAATAATTGTAAATTTTAATCCTTAACAACCTTTATCGTTTTTAATAGAGAAGCTGGGCTACTTATTTTTAAAAGATAAACACCTGAAGATAAAGCACCGGTATTCATTTTTAAATTTCCTTCGCTAAGAACATCATCAAAAGTCGATTGGGCAACGATCTTGCCTTGCAGATCCATTACTTGTAATATTAAATTTGTAGCGCTCACATTTTTATAATTAAAATTCAATTCGTCTTTTACCGGTGATTCAACAAAAAACTCCGAAACATTTTCATTTGCCTTTATATCTGTTGCAATACAACTCGTTAAAGTGGCTGTATAAGGAATTTTATTGTATTCTGTAATAGTTAAAAGTAAATTCTGATTTGTGCTGTAGGTTTGGGTTAAAACAATACTTGTATTAGAACCTGTAATTAGAGATGTTCCTATAATTTGATTGTTTTGAGAGATACTGGCATACGTATTTACCCCTGTTGTAGCAGATAATAAAAACGATGTAGTATTAGGCATTATGCATGGTGCATGAGAAGCAACAATAGGTGAAGGATTTAAAGAGCGGAACATGCAAGATGGATCACCAAACATAACCCAAGTTTCCATAACTTCTTCTCCGGTGTTTGTAGGATAGGAATCTAACATATGCATTTCGGCATTATAAAACAACCCTCCTAAAGTGTATTTTTTATTGTTGGCATATTGATCTGATAAAATATCGCCTATCTCATCTTGCGCATCCATTGGCTCTGCCCAGGCCATTAAAATAGACGAGCCACATGAAGCAATGGCACCAATTGGTCCATTTACATTTTTAGCCCTAATAAATGCTTCAGACAAGCAAGTGCCATTAATAAAGGTGCCGTTGTTACATGCCACCTGTATTGAAAATGGATACATTCCGTTGTTGGTTGCAGCGTTGATATTTGAACTACTATAATTACTTGTTGCACAGGAATTTTGAGAACCGTGTCCGCAATATAAAAAAATGGATGAGCCTCCGTTTACTGAGTTTGAAACCATTGTTGAATTTGGATCTCCGGGCGCATCGTTGCCTAAATGTGTACTATCATAAAACTCATGAAAATAAGTGTAACTGTTTGCTGCTAATTTATTGCCGATCTTACGAATGTGCTGCCAGTCTGCTTCGCCTTCATCACCAATGCCATACCCTTCATTAGATCCAATACCAATACCTTTTGTGTACCATGTTCCGGGAAGTGGATTTTTTTCATACTCTAAGGTACGATTTACCATAGTGACTACATCAGTTGCAGTTGCTGCCGAAAATCTACCTATCATAATTTCGGGATAATGATCATTTCCACTTAATAAACCATAATACGTATCGCTCCATTTCACTTCAGAACCTGCAGTACCCGCATTATAAGCGTTAATATGTTGATGATCACCAACTAAAAGAACATATAATAAATTAGGATGTGATGCATAGTAATTTTGAACATAAGTTCTAACAGAAGCATATGCAGTGCCGGTAATAGCAGAAGAAACTAACTCAGTTTTAATTCCTTTTTGATTTTTCCAATCGGCCAATGGTTGAATGTTACTTAAAAAAGCAGGGTGATAAATAATTAGCATATCACCAAATTCATTAATTGGTGTATATTGAGTTTTTGCAGCTGTGGAAAGAACGGGTAAATTTAAAAAACGATCATTCATTATTTGTTTTTCTTCGTTAGAGGTATAATTTGGTAAATTAAAATTTAGCTTTTTTCCTTTTTCGGAAATATATGAAACTTTAAAAATAATTTTAGATGCAATTCTGATCGTGTTTGTAACCGGATTTACCAGAACCGGCAAAACGCTTAAGGACACACCTTTTTGTTGGCGCAACAAATAAGTTGAATTAACCTCAGCAAATTGTGAGGGATAAAAACCATTTGTTTGATAAATACTTCCAAAAGTATATGGCACCTCATTAGGATCGATATTACGCGTTAAACTCCCTTTTGATGGAGCGATAGGCATATTAGAATATTCTAAAAAATCACTTGATAAAATTTCTAATTTAGGAATTGCATTGTTTGGAATAGCTAATGAAACTGAAGATCTTAATACTTGAGGAAACCCTTTGGTTAATACCGGCACGCAATCTGTTGAAGAGATCTTTTGATACGTTTTATTATTAATGGTTACGGCAGATTTCTCTAACCCTGAAAAAGTATACTCTACAGTAACTGAATTGTTATCTGTTTTAATAATTTTAAATCCATCTTTTGCAAAAACCGAAAAAGATAAGGCAATAAAAAGAAATGATATTGTTTTTTTCATGATTGTATTTTAGCTTATTAAAGATAAACTAAAAAATCATTAAAAACAAAATGTAACCAACTATTTACATTTTGTAATAAACCACTTTTTTGGTTTCGAAAAACTCTTCTGTGAAATAATTTTTTAGCTCGTAGAATTTTGCATGAGCGAAAAATTTACCAAACTCCTCTTGCAGATCGCCTCCTTTTAAATATAAAACACCATTTGGCAGACCATTAAAATTCTCTCTTAAAAACTTATCCTTTACCCAGCTATAAAACACCGGAAATTCAGTAACTGCCCTGCTCACTACAAAATGAAATTTTTCTTTTATTTCTTCGGCTCTAATATGCATGCCTTTAACGTTAGTAAGACCAAGTCCAATTGAAACTTCGTTCACCACTTTTATTTTTTTACCAATACTATCTACCAACAAAAAATCACATTCAGGAAATAAAATGGCTAATGGTATGCCCGGAAATCCGCCACCCGTTCCAACATCCAAGATCTTAGTGCCAGGTTTAAACTGCAATACTTTTGCAATGCCTAATGAATGTAATACATGGCGTTCATACAGCAGATCAATATCCTTACGAGAAATAACATTTATTTGATTGTTCCATAAGGTATAGAGATCATACAATTGCCCAAATTGCGAAACTTGTGCGGGTGTTAGGTCAGGAAAATATTTTGTAATTATTGAAAGCACTTTAGATCTTTTCGTTTCGGTTCTTTAATGCATTATATAATAATTCGCGCGCTCTGAATAACTGCGCCTTAATGGTACCAATTGGTAAATTTAATCGTTGAGAGATCTCTTCATGACTCATTTCCTGAAAATAGAAAAGCTCGATCATCTCTTTATACTTTGGCTTTAAATTCTCAACCAAAAGTCTAACAAGATCAACCTTTTGTTTTCTGATAAAGTGCTCCTCAGGATCTAAGCCACTTGCTTTAATATTTCCGGCATGATCTGAACTCTCATCATTACCCGATTTATTATCAATTGAAATAGAATATTTTTGTTTTTTACGACGTATAAAATCAATGGCATTATTACTGGCTATTTTAAAAAGCCATGTACTAAATGCATAATCCGGACTATAATGGTCTAATTTTTTAAATGCTCTTCCAAATGCCTCAATGGTTAAATCCTCCGCGTCATCCTTATTGTTGCACATTTTAAGCATCATAAAAAAAACGCTTTCTCTGTAACGGTGCAATAATTCGGCATAGGCTTTTTGGTCGCCTTTGTCTAAAGCCGCTCTTACTAATCTATAATCATAAACAGCTTTGGTGGTTAAATGTTGTTCGTTATTTTCTAGTTCGTCCACTTATTAGGTTTATTAAAGAGTTTAGCTAAGTGAAAGATAGGATAAATAAACAAAAGAATCAACTCATATACCACACTTCCTAACAATAAATCCTTCTCGTTTAATTTTTTTGTGATCTTATTTAAAAATAACCACTGAACGATCATTTTTAAAAGCAGCAACATTGGCAAAATAATTAGGGTTTTTAAAGTAAATATCATAGCCAATAATGAGAGGTAAAAATAATACTGCGAGAAATACGAAAAGGCAATTTTTGTTTTTGACGAAGGACTGTACAATGGTGCCGTAGTTAAATGTCTGGCTTTTTGCAAACGCCAATCTCTAAAGCTTTTTTTGGCTAACGAATAAGTAATAGCATTTTTATCAATGGCAACATTAATGTTTTGCGCTGTTGCTGCTTGATTCACAAACAGATCATCATCACCCGAATTAATATGATAGTGATTAGAAAAGCCTTTTTGTTTATAGAACAATTCTTTAGTATAGGCTAAATTGCGGCCAACACCCATAAACGGCTTACCTTTTATCGCTCCCGATAAGTATCCCACCGCTATCATAAAAGCATCAAAACGTATCAACTTATTTAGAAATCCCTTTTGTTTCTCGTAAGCACCGTATCCTAAAACAACTTCTTTATTTACAGCAAAACCTTTAGCCATTTCCTTTAGCCATTGGTCAGAAGAAGGATAACAATCGGCATCGGTAAATACCAATTGGTTATTTTTTGTAGCCTTAATACCAACTAACACTGCAAATTTTTTGCCATGTTTGTAATAACTATCTTCTTTAATAGATACTTTTTTAAGATTAGGGAAGATCTTGGCAAACTCATCGATCACATTTTCGGTATTATCCCAACTGCAATCGTTTACAACTATCACTTCAAAGTCAGGATAATCTTGTGTTAACACCTTAGGCAAGAACTCAGTTAAATTTTCATCTTCATTTTTAGCACATATAATTACCGAAACAGGTTCTAATTTTTCACTATCGGCTATTCGGGTAGTTTTTAGTGATCCAAGAGGCAAATAGTTGATAATATAATTGATCAATATCAGAATAAATCCTAGCCCGGCTAAAACAGACAATAACTCCGGTAAACCAAATTCTTTAAATTCAGGAAATAACATAGCCGCAAAGTTATTACCTAAGCAAGCGACAAAATAAGATATCTTTGTATTTATTAAACAAAATAATTAACAATGCAACCGGGAATAAAAGCAGTTATTTTTGACATGGACGGGGTGATCATAGATAGTGAACCTTTGTGGAGAAGAGCCATGGTAAAAGGTTTTAACCATTTTGGCATGCCCGTTTCGGAAGAAGATTGCCGAAAAACCATGGGCAGGCGAATAAACGAGGTGGTCGATCTTTGGGTAAAACACCATTCTGTTAACAAATTTACTGCCCTTGAAATTGAAAATACCATCATGAACAATTTATTTGAACTCATAGAAAATGAAGGCAAACCAATTGAAGGTATTTTAGAGATCTTTAAATTTTGCCGCGATAAAAAATTAAAGATAGGTTTAGCTACCTCCTCGTCAGAAAAATTGATGAATGTAGTGCTTAACAAACTACAAATAGCCAATATTTTTGATTCAGCAGTATCGGCTCAACATTTAAAATACGGCAAACCAAACCCCGAGGTTTTTTTACTTTGCGCCAATAATATTGGCATCGATCCTTTTAACTGCCTTGTTATTGAAGATTCCGTTACAGGGGCAATAGCCGCTAAAGCAGCTCAAATGACCCTTGTGGTAGTACCTGATGAAGGGACTAAACATCAGGAAAAATTTGCCATTGCAGATCACAACTTAAGCAACATGTACGAAGTATTAACATTATTTAATTCTAGCATAAATTGGTTGTAGGCCTTGTGATCATTGGTATCGGACTAACGACTAATCACTACCGACTAAAAACTTTCCAAACTTTGTAACTTAAATATTATCTTTAACAACTTTGAAATTTAACCTATTACATACCGATAAAGGCTCTAAAGCCAGAGCTGGTGTTCTTGAAACCGACCACGGCCCAATTGAAACACCAATTTTTATGCCTGTTGGCACAGCGGGTACCGTTAAAGCCGTTCATCAGCGCGAATTAAAAGAAGATATTAAAGCCCAGATAATTTTGGGTAATACCTACCATTTATATCTTAGACCGGGATTAGAGGTTTTAAGCAATGCCGGAGGATTACATAAGTTTAACGGTTGGGATAAACCTATTTTAACGGATAGCGGCGGATACCAGATCTTTTCATTATCCAACCAACGTAAGTTAAGCGAAGAAGGCGCTACGTTTAAAAGTCATATCGACGGAAGCAAACATTTTTTCTCACCCGAAAGTGTAATGGACATTCAACGCACTATTGGCGCAGATATTATTATGGCGTTTGATGAGTGTACACCTTACCCCTGCGATCTTAAGTATGCTAAAAACTCTTTAGCACTTACCCATCGTTGGTTAGACAGATGCGTGACCCGCTTTAATGAAACTGAACCAAAATACGGTTACAACCAAGCCTTGTTCCCAATTGTGCAAGGCAGCGTGTATAAAGATCTGAGAATAGAATCGGCCGAATTTATTGCTTCAAAAAATTGTTTTGGTAATGCTATTGGCGGACTTAGCGTTGGCGAGCCTGCAGAAGAAATGTATGCCATGACAGAAGTGGTAACTGATATTTTACCAAAAGATAAACCCCGTTATTTAATGGGTGTTGGCACTCCGGTAAATATATTAGAATGTATTGCCTTGGGCATAGATATGTTCGATTGTGTTTTACCTACTCGTAATGCCCGCCATGGTTTGTTATTTACCGAAAACGGAATTATTAATATTAAGAACGAAAAATGGAAAAACGATTTTTCTGTTTTAGATGAGAACGGTACAACCTTTGTGGATAAAGCTTATTCAAAAGCTTACCTAAGACATTTATTGGTTTGCGAAGAAATTCTTGCCGCACAAATTGCAAGCGTTCATAATTTAGGTTTTTATTTGCGTTTGGTAAAAGAAGCTCGCACAAGAATATTAGATGGCTCTTTTATGGAATGGAAAAATAAAATGGTAATACAACTGGCACAGCGCTTGTAAACGATGTTAAAGATCCTGGATAGATATATTTTAAAGAAATTCTTAAATACGTTTTTCTTTTCTATCACTTTAATATTGATGATCTTTATTGTGTTTGATATTAAAGAAAAAATTCAAACCTACACTACAAAAGATATTCCGCTTAAAGAAATAATTTTTGATTATTATTTAATGTTCATTCCCTACTACGGGAATTTGTTTAGTCCGCTATTTACATTTATTGCAGTAATCTTCTTTACTTCTAAAATGGCGCATCAAACCGAGTTTGTAGCAATTTTAAGCAGTGGCACCAGTTTTAAACGTATTATGCGCCCGTACATCATTGGCGCAGTGTTTATTGCCTTTTCATCATTATTGCTAAACCATTTTATTTTACCTAAAGCTGTAAAAATTAAAATTGGCTTTGAGGACAAATGGATCAATGATGGCTACAGTAGCGAAGAGCAAAACATTCACCGAAAAATTGGTCCGAATAGATTGTTGTACATGGAAAGTTATGATAACAGAATAAATACCGGATTTAAAATTAGTATAGAAGACATTACTGATATCAAACAAACCTATTTTTTAAGCGCCGATAATATGAAATGGGACAGTCTTACAAAAGAATGGCTGTTAACAAATGTTTATGAGCGAAAAATTATTGTACAAGACAGATTAGATACTCTTAAAAATCAAAAACCAATTTTTAAACAGATTAATACCTTTTATCCGAATAAAAAAATTAAAATCCCTTTTATTCCAAACGATATGTGGCGCTACGACAGTAAAAAAGAAGTGATGCCATATTTTGAATTAAAAGAATATATCATTCGCGAAAAATTAAAAGGCTCCAACCAAATAGAGTTTTTTGAAGTAGAACAATATAGACGCTCATCATTTCCGTTTGCTACAATTATTTTAACCATTATTGCAGTAAGCGTTTCATCTCGTAAAGTGCGAGGCGGTGTTGGTTTACAAATTGCCTTAGGGTTATTTTTAAGTTGTATTTACATTATGTTAATGTATATTTTTACCACCATCGCCACAACAGGTCACGGATCGGCTTTACTGTTAGTGTGGACACCCAATATTATTTTTACATTTGTTGCACTCTACTTTTATAGAACCGCACAAAAATGAAACAACTTACAATTTGGTTTAAAACAAACTATACGCCTTTGCAACAATTATTAATTGTTGGTTTTGTTGTTCGCTTGTTCTCTGTTTTTTTTAGCAAAGGTTTTGGCTGGCACGACGATCATTTTTTAATTATAGAAGCCGCGCAAAGTTGGGTAGACGGTTTTGATTATAACGACTGGTTACCTTCCGAATCGCATCCTGAAAGACAAGCACAAGGACACCCATTATTTTATGTGGGAATAAATTATGTATTTTTTTATTTTTTTAAACTTGTTGGTTTAGTTAACCCACAAGTAAACATGCTATTAATTCGTTTGATACACGCATTTTGGTCGTTATTAATTATAAAATATGCTTATAAAATTACCGAGCAGTACTCTAACAAAAAAGTTGCTTGGTATGTTGGTTTGTTTATGGCTTTATATTGGTTTATGCCATTTATGAGCGTGCGAAATTTAGTGGAGTTTGTTTGCGTGCCGCCAATTTTAATAGCTATTTACCAACTTAATAAACAAGATGGTAATTGGAAAAATTTTGCTTTTGCCGGATTGTGGTTAGGCATTGCCTTCTCTATGCGTTTTCAAAGTGTATTTATTTCGTTTGGTATTGGTTTAGCATTGTTGTTATTAAAAACATCATTAAAAAATTTAATCCTACTTACACTATCATTTTTTATGGTTTTAAGTGTAACACAAGGGTTGGCTGATTTTATAATCTGGAAAAAACCCTTTGCGGAATTTATGGCGTATGTAGAATACAATGTTCAAAACGCCGGTATTTATGGTACAGATGTGTGGCACATGTATTTTGATCTTATACTTGGATTATTGATACCACCATTGAGTTTTGTATTATTTGCAGGTTATTTTTATTCGTGGAAAAAAACAGCACTTGTTTTTTGGCCGGCATTATTTTATTTAGCATTTCATACATACTTCCCAAACAAACAAGAACGATTTATAATGACCATTTTACCATTGATCGTTATTTCTGGGAGCTTAGGTATGTTTATGCTTTGGGATAAGTATAAAGAAAAAATAAACGTAAAATTATTCCGCTTTTCAAAAGGATTTGTAATTGTATTAAACTTAATTTTATTACCGGTACTAAGTTTATCATATAGCAAAAGACATAGAGTTGAGGCCATGACCTATTTGTATAACAAAAACGATTCTAATAATTTTTTTGTTGAGGATAGTAATAAAGAAAATGATTTTTTAATGCCACCGCTTTATTATTACGGTAAATGGATATCGGTATACGGGATAAATAAAACTAATACTGTTGATAGCGCTTTGGTTTATTACAATGAACTAGAGGAAAAATTAAAACCTAAATATATAGTTTTTTGGCAAGCCGAAAATATTGAGGCTCGTGTTGATTCGGTAAAAAAACGTTTCCCTGAATTGACTTACGAAACCACCATTAACCCAAGTTTAATTGACAAAACCTTGTATTGGTTAAACCCTTATAACGATAACCAAACCGCATATATTTACCGGATCACTGAGTAAAGCAGATTTTCATTTCGGCGACAGGCATTGTGCTGAGCTTGTCGATTAAGAAATTTTATTTTAGAGATCCTTCCGGGGAATCGAAGCGTCAAGATAACAGAACAAAAAAGGTAAGATACAAGACACAATAACAACAACTATCTATATTATTTTATTAGCTACCGA
This sequence comes from Flavobacteriales bacterium, assembly GCA_040382975.1. Taxonomy (GTDB): domain Bacteria; phylum Bacteroidota; class Bacteroidia; order B-17B0; family Aurantibacillaceae; genus Aurantibacillus. Next base: position 2,049 of record JBEIEI010000071.1, on the reverse strand, counting down.
TAAAATCAACCATTTCTAAGATGAGAAGACCTAGAGTATCATATGAAGAAAGAGTAAGGCTTCTCAAAAAAATTGATTTACATCAGCTTCTTGACAAAAGACGTCGTAGATTATATAATATAAAATATCGAAAAAGTTTTTTGTTTGTTTCAATTTTAATTGGTCGACTTGCTTATGTTTCCCTTTTTGTAATAATGAGCTTTCTTCATTTTGAACCGGGTGAACAAAGGGAAGAAATTGTAATGAATAAAAAGATAGAAAGTCAAACAACAACTTCGAGGACTGGCTCGATCAAAATAACCACTTTATACATTGAGACCAATTACGGTAATTATACATCAAATTTGGGTGAGAACAGACCGCCTGATTTTAAAAGCGGTGACAAGCTATTTATAGAAAGGAATATTTTTAACAAACCAATTTATTTTTCCAAAACTGGATGGTATCTCAAATACGGATTGCATACAAATTTCACTTATTATTTTATTATCCTCTTTATTACTCTAATATCCTTTTTCTTCGATGACGGATTAGACAGATTTACAGATAAAATTTTACTTATCACTTTGGCTTCAAATATTTTAGGTATCATGTTTTATTTTTTGACCTAACTTTTCTGATATGATCATTTCAAATTAACTCTCAATCCGATTTCTAGTACCCTAACAGATCACCAATTGCCTGCTCTACCTTATCTGCATTTGGCAGCATGGTTTTTTCTAAAATAGAGTTTAAAGGTATTGCAGGTAAATTCTCGGCCCCAATAACTTTAACCGGCGCATCTAACGCTTTAAAACAATTTTCGCTAATGCGTGCAGCAATGCTTTGTGCAAAACCATTATTTACAGGCTCTTCGGTTAACACCATTACTTTACTGTGTTTGCGAGCACTTTCAAAAATACTTTGCTCATCAATTGGCGCAAGGGTTCTCAAGTCAATGATCTCAACCTGGCCTTCAAACTTTTTTGCAGCTGCCTTAGCCCAATAAACACCCATACCGTAGGTAATAATGCTAATTGATCTGCCTGCTTTAATATTCTCTTCACTTGCCTCAATTACTTTACGTGCTTTTCCAAATGGTATCACATAATCTTCGTCAGGCTCAATGGTTTTTGCATCTTCGGTACCTTTTATTTTACTCCAATACAAACCTTTGTGTTCTAAAATAACAACCGGGTTTGGATCATAGTACGCCGCTTTCATCAAACCTTTTAGATCGGCACCTGTACTTGGGTAAGCTATTTTAATGCCTTTAATATTTACTAAAACACTTTCTACACTGCTAGAGTGGTATGGTCCGCCACTGCCATAAGCACCAATAGGCACACGTAGAATCATACTTACCGGCCATTTACCATTCGTTAAAAAACAACTGCGGCTTACCTCTGTAAACAATTGGTTTAAGCCAGGCCAAATGTAATCAGCAAACTGTACTTCTACAATTGGTTTTAAACCAACAGCACTCATCCCAACGGTAGAACCAACTATAAAAGCTTCCTGTATGGGTGTATTAAAAACACGGTGTATACCAAATTGTTGCGATAAAGTGGCTGCTTCTCTGAACACACCACCTAAGCGGGCGCCAACATCCTGGCCATATAATAAACACTCGGGGTGTTTGGTCATTAATTCTCTAATAGCAAATAAGGCGCTATCCACCATAACGGTTGGCTGCTTGCCTGCCGGTGCTCGTTCACCTTTTTCTTCTGTGATAGGTGTAGCGGCAAATTCGTGAAGAAAAAGATCTTCAGGTCTTGGATCTTCCTCTAATAAGGCTTTTTGATAATCGGCTTCCACTAATTTCACCGCTTCTTCTTCCATCTTTTGAATTTCAGAAGCATCTACACCTGCAATGATCAATTGATTTCTCAAACGCGGCAAGGGATCACGTTTCATAGCCTCTTCAAGATCATCACGGTACCACTCTTTACGAACACCGCTAGTATGATGATTTAATAAAGGAACTTTTGCGTGAATAAGCATTGGTCGGCGTTCTGCACGAATAATATCCAAACACTCTTTTACTGTATTGTAACTTAACACAAAATC
>JBEIEI010000070.1:0-12997 GCA_040382975.1 Flavobacteriales bacterium | reverse complement strand
GCTTCGCGATGATACGCCCTTGCACTGCCAAAAAAGATAAATATATTTACGATAAACCCGCACGGCGTAAAGGCGCGGACCGTTGTGGTCAAGTTTAATGGCTTTGTAAAATTTAAAATAAAAAAGTTTTCACTTAAATAATAGTATATGTTATTAAAAAGTCAAACATTTAAAAACAATTTTTAATATAAAAAAATGAATTTAACTCCACGGACATTGAAAATTATCGGTTTTATTATTTTAGGCGTTAGTTTAGTTTTTTTTGGATTTATCATAGCCTACAATTGGCGAAATAAAAATGGTCTTCCAGATTGGCTAATTTTTATCCCTATCTCACTTTCACTAATAGCAAATTATACCACTAGAAAAGCAAAAAAAATGGAAGATGCAGATAATAAAAAGTAACAATATGTTTTATTTCTTAATAATTGATGAATAGCTACCAAAATATTTAACCAGCCCATAAATACAAGAATAACATATACAAGCAAGGTTACCCTGTCTACCCCATAAAATATGCTATTTTCGTTACGTGCCATTAGTGTTGTCCTGAACCTAATACATTTATACCACGAATAAGATCGGCAGCCATTACACGCTTCTCTAATTCTAAACGATCTGTTTTACCTTTTAAATATTTTTCCATCATTAAGGAAACAATTGGTGCACTTGTTACACCACCAAAACCGGCGTTTTCAACAATACAAGCCATTGCTATTTTTGGATTATCGCGTGGTGCAAATGCTAAAAATACAGCGTGCGATTGCCCGTGAGGATTTTGAGCAGTTCCGGTTTTTCCGCAAACAATTACATCTTTAATACGCGATGCATAAGCTGTTCCGCCGGGCTCCATAGCACCTTGCATACCATCAATCACATTTAAATAAGCGGTTGGATCTTGCACACCTGCATAATGTTTTTCGGTAAAACGTTTATCTAATTTTTTATCTATACCAACCCCTTTAACACTGTGTGGCGTGTAATAATAACCTCTGTTAGCAATAATAGCAACTACGTTAGCCATTTGCAAAGGCACTAGAGTCAACTCGGCTTGCCCGATTCCCAAAGAAACAATGGTATTACTGCGCCAACCGTTCTTTCCAAAAACTTTATTGTAGTATTCAACCGAAGGCACGTTACCGGGTTTATCATAAGGAAGATCGGTTCCAAGGCGTGTACCCGGACCAAATGATTTAACCATATCACGCCAGTGATTATATCCGTCAATAAATTTTGGATACTTACGTTGATCAACGATCTCTCTAAAAACATAACTGTAATAAGAGTTACAGGAAACCGAAATAGAACCCGGTAAATTTTTTCCACCACCATGCGCGTGGCATTTAGGTTTACCACCCATTGGCGGATAACCCATTTGACAAGGGTAAACTGTATTGCGGTTTATTAAGCCATCATTTTGTGCAATTAAAGCATCTATTAATTTAAAAATAGAACCCGGAGGATACATAGCAGTTAACGCACGATTAAACAACGGTCGGTTTAAACTATCGTAATATAATTTTGTAAAATTCTTAGAACGCTCTTTACCACCCACCAATAAATTAGGGTCGTAGGTTGGCCCGGAAACCAAACATAAAATTTCTCCGGTAGATGGTTCTATAGCAACAACGGCACCTTTTTTTCCTTGCATCAATCGCTCACCATATTCTTGCAAGTCTCTGTCGATACTGCAGTATAAAGGTTTTCCGGCAATGGCTAAGGTATCATATTTGCCATCCATATAACGCCCAATAATTTTATTGTGCACATCTGTAATGGCAATTTGTGTTCCTTTTTTTCCTCTTAAAACATCTTCGTAACTTCGCTCTAAACCGGTGATACCAATATAATCACCCTCTTTATAATATACTTCTTTTTCAGCTTGCTCTTTTCCTATCTCACCAACATACCCTAAAAGATGCGCCGCTATTGGCTTTGGATACCTTCGCACAGTACGCTTCTGAACAAAAAATCCTTTAAAGCGATATAATTTTTCCTGCAAAGTAGCGTAGGTTTGTGCCGACATTTGTTTTTCAAAAACACTTTCTTTACGAGGAGAATTAGGAGCCTGACAGGCTTTTTTCATTCGCTTTAAATATTCCTGTTTTGTGATCTGAAGTACATCACAAACTCCCATCGTATCGCAGCCTTTTGTTTCGCGAGGAATTACCATAAGGTCGTAAGAAGGTGCGTTAAATACCAATAATTTTCCTTTTCGATCGTAAATATAACCACGCACCGGATATTCGGTCATATAACGGAATGCGTTTTTTTCCGCATCCAGTTTATATTGTTTATCAATGACCTGAATGTAAAATAAACGGCATAAATAAATTATGACGATCAAACAAAAAAATCCGCCGATAATTAATTTTCTATTTCCTAATTGCGAATTAGTACTCATGATCTTTTACGATTTGTAAAAAATAAAAATTGTAAAAGATAGATCAAGCCGAATGTTCCGATACTGCTTAACACCGCTCTGAAAAAAGTTCTGAAAAATTCAGAGAAACGAAATACTTCAATATAAAAAAAGAAAAAATGATGAATAACCACTAAGGTTCCGGCATAACTTAAAAACCAGGCTAAACCCATATCCGTTACTGTTGGTTGCACACCGGCATCGTAACCATCGCGTGGAGAAATAAATTTTAAAACATAATATCTGCTAAAACCCATTAAGGTGCATGCGGAGGCATGTAGACCGGAAGAATCAAAAAAGTAATCGATACAAACACCTAAGAAAAAAGAAATAAATAAAACCGCTAAACGTGATAATTCGAATGGTAATAAAATAATTACCAAAACATATGGCAATAGAATGATGTAACTAGAAAGGTTTATATTTTGAATAATTAAAACCTGAACTAATATAAGCAGTATAAAACGAAAAATATTTTTAACTATCTCAGTCGTCAATTTGTTTTTGTGTTAAGGTTTCTAATGAATCACGTTCGGTTTTAAATTTATTTTTAATAACGTAAACGTGATTTACTTTTTTAAGATCGGCGCTTAATTTTATTTTAGCAGTGTAAAAACCTTCGTTCTGACGGCGTTCAAAACTTTCTACAGTACCAACCGTGATGCCTTCCGGAAAAATACCCGACAATTCACTTGTAATCACTGTATCACCCGCTTTAATTTTGGCGTGTGTTGGAATATCCGTTAATAAACAATAGCGATAATCTTTCCCATCCCAAATAAGCGGACCATAACTTCCATCTTTTTTTAATTGGCAATTCACACGAACATCTTTATGCAAAACACTCATAACACTTGAAAAATTTGCCGACACGTTTGTAACTATGCCAACAATCCCTTCACTGCTCATCACCGCCATGTCTTGTTTGATCCCCTGATCGGTTCCAACATTCAAGGTTAAAAAATTACGACGTTTGTTTACTGAAGAATTTACAACTTTAGCATTCATGAATGTATATTGCTGTTTGTACAACGTATCGTTTTTTTCAAATTCGCGTAAAGGAAGAATTGAATAATTTGATTTTAAAAAATTACGCAAAACAGAATTCTCTAACGCCAGTTTATCATTCTCTTGTTTTAATGAAAAATAATCGGATGTATTTGCCGCGGCAGAATAAACATTAGCAACAGCCTGATTGGAAGAATTTAATACACGTGAGCCTTGGTACCCATTATTGTGCACCATTAACCAAATACTTATTATTTGCAACAGCAAAAAAACAAATATGAAGTGATGTTTTAATACAAATGCAAGTAGATTTCTCACGAGTTAAAATTATTAGGCTGCAACAAAAAAGTCGCAATCATAAAGCTACGGTGCACTTAACTTAATTACTTGATAAGGAAAGGGAATTTATGAACATTTTTAAGTGCAATTCCAGTACCACGAGCAACCGCACGAAGAGGGTCTTCGCATACATGAACCGGCAGTTTTGTTTTCATTGAGATACGCTTATCTAAGCCTCTTAATAATGAACCACCACCTGCCATAAAGATACCTTTACGGTAAATATCCGCAGCTAATTCGGGAGGTGTCATTTCAAGCGCGTTTAAAATCGCTTCTTCAATTTTTGAAATTGATTTATCTAAACAATGTGCTATTTCTACATAGCTGATATAAACTTCTTTTGGGATACCGCTCATTAGATCTCGCCCTTGAACTGCATAGTCTGCAGGAGGATTATCAATTTCTGTCATAGCTGCACCAACTTCAATTTTCACGCGCTCAGCACTACGCTCACCAATTAATATGTTGTGTTGACGACGCATGTACTCTTCAATATTCGCGTTAAAATCGTCACCTGCAATACGAGTAGATTTATCACACACGATACCACCTAACGCAATAACGGCGATCTCTGAAGTACCACCACCAATATCAATGATCATATTTCCCATTGGCTCTTCAACGTCAATACCCATACCAATTGCAGCGGCCATAGGTTCGTGGATCATATAAACTTCTTTTGCACCTGCGTGCTCTGCACTATCTCGAACCGCACGTTTTTCAACCTCGGTAATACCGCTTGGAATACAAATTACCATACGTAAGGATGGCTTAAAAAAACGATTTCCCGGATTGATCATTTTGATCATACCCTTGATCATTTCCTCTGCAGCCTGGAAATCTGCAATAACTCCGTCTTTTAACGGACGAATTGTTTTAATATTCTCATGGGTTTTTCCATGCATTAATTGTGCCTGGCGACCAACAGCTATAACTCTTCCGGTAGTTCTATCAACCGCAACAATGCTGGGCTCGTCAACTACAACTTTATCGTTATGAATAATAATTGTATTTGCAGTACCTAAGTCAATTGCTATATCTTGGGTTAAAAAGTCGAATAATGCCATAAAATTTTAAAGAATATGTTGTAAAGTTATAAAATAACAGAGGCAGTAACTAATAAAAAATCCTAATTATCAGAAAGATTTTAAGAAGAAGTTAACATGCCATGTTTCTCGTTCCATGTTTCTAGTTTTCTAACCAGAAACAAGAAACTAGTAACCTAGAATCTTAAGCATGCTTTTATAACTCTGCTCTTTTGCAAAAAGACGAGTGGTAATTTTTCCATCTTCATCCTTATCAATTAAAACATGTTTTGGTGCAGGAATTAAACAATGTTGTGTTCCGCCGTAACCACTTAATGCCTCTTGGTATGCACCGGTATGAAAAAACCCTAAGTACTGAGGTTCTTTTTGAATTTTATCAATTAAGGGTAAAAAAACCTGATTGGTATGCGCCTCTGTATTATAATAATCCATACTATCGCAGGTCATACCTCCAAGATTAACCGGTCCATATGGCTTATCCCAATTATTAATTGCCAATAAAATAAAACGTTGGTTAATACCCCAAGTATCAGGAAGCGTAGTAATAAAACTACTATCAATAAAATACCAGGTTTCACGGTCGTTTTGCTGCTTTTGATCAACAACCGAATATAAAGTTGCGCCACTCTCGCCAACAGTATAAGATCCAAATTCGGTAAAAATATTAGGTTCCGGAATATCATGTTGGTCGCAAAAAGATTTAATTTGCGCTACGATCTCTTCGATCATATATTCGTAATCGTATTCAAATCCTAATGAGTTACGAATAGGCATTCCGCCTCCAATATTTAAGGAATCCAGAGTTGGACAAACCTCGCGTAATTCCTTATAAATATTTAAACATTTATTTAATTCTGTCCAATAATAGATCGTATCCTTAATACCGGTATTAATAAAAAAATGCAATAATTTTAAACTGAATTTAGAGTTTGGTTTTATTTTCTCTTTATACAAATTCATGATCTCGCTACTGCGAATACCAAGCCTTGATGTATAAAACAAAAACGACGGTTCTTCTTCTGTACTGATCCTTATTCCAAGATTTACATTGTCAACTTTACTGTATTTTTTGTAATAATCAATTTCATCTAAATGATCCAAAACCGGGATAACATTAAACCCCTCATTTATTAACTCAGTAATATTTTGTTTGTAGTTTTGGCGCTTATAACCATTACAAATAATATATGTATCTTTGGTTAATGCTTTTTTTTGAAATTGCTCTTTGATAATATTTAGATCAAATGCCGATGAAGTCTCGATATGAACCTCGTTTTTTAGAACTTCATCAAGCACAAAACTAAAATGAGAACTTTTAGTGCAATAACAATACACATATTTGCCTTTGTAGTCTACTTTTGCCATAGCCACATTAAATAACCGCTTGGCTTTTTGGATCTGTGAACTGATCTTAGGCAAATAACTAATACGCAAAGGGGTGCCATATTGCTTTATTATATCCATTAAAGGAATATCATTAAAGTACAATTCATCATCTTTTACATCAAAACCTTCCTGTGGGAAGTTAAATGTTTGGTTAATTAGCGTTGCGTATTGATTATTCATTTCAGGATGTAAGTTAGTTACTTGTTTAAATATTCATCAAAGTAAGTGATTTACTTTGTACAAAAATATAGCTTATTATTAATAAAAAGTTAAATTATATGATAAAACCTATCAAAATTATTGAGGTTAAGAGTGAAATTGGTGCCGGAACACGCGGCTCAAGCATGGGAGTTGATGCAATTAAGATAGCAGCTTTAGACTTTGGAAGCGCCTTCTTTAAGCGTTATAAGTCGGTTGAAATCCCTAATGAAAACAACTTACTACTTGAACCTGTGGTACATGACTATGCTAAAAGGATCAAAGGCGTATATAACCTAAACGACAGAATCAGTAAGGAAATTCAAAAGACATTAAAAGCCGATCAAGTTCCAATTGTATTAGCCGGCGACCACAGTTCTGCTTTAGGAACCATAAGTGGCATTAGAATGGCCTACCCAGATAAGCGACTTGGCGTTATTTGGATAGATGCCCATGCCGACCTTCATACACCTTATACTACACCAAGTGGCAACATGCACGGTATGCCCCTTGCCTGTGTTTTGAATGAAGATAACCGAGACAGACAACAAAATAAACCCGATGACGAAACGGTTGAATATTGGGAAAAACTGAAGAATTTAGGCGGAATTTGTCCAAAAATCAACTATTCTGACCTTGTTTTTATTGCTTTACGCGATTTTGAACCCCAAGAAGACTATTTAGTTAAAAAGAATAAAATCAGGGTATTTAACCTTCAAGAAATTAGAAAAAAGGCGGTTGAGCGCGTGGCAATTGAATCTTTAAACTACCTAGACCATTGCGATATTATATACGTGAGCTTTGATGTAGATAGTATGGATTCAAGAATTTCTAGCGGAACAGGAACTCCGGTTCCGAACGGAATTACCGAAAAAGAAGCCGGAAACCTTATTTATTACATTATGCGTAGTAAAAAGATCGTTTGTTTTGAAATGGTGGAGATCAACCCAACATTAGATAAAGAAAATTTAATGGCAGAAAATGCTTTTGAAATTCTGCAAAAAACAACCAATCAATTAAGTAACGATTTTTAGTTTATTGCTATTTTTAAAACAAAATAAGATTATTTATCATGTCATTTATTTTAACAGAACAAAAAAATAACGTTTTAATTATCACTTTAAATCGTGCCGATAAATTTAACAGCTTTAACCGCGAAATGGCTTTACAGCTAATTGCAGAATTAGATAAAGCAGAAAAAGACAAAACTGTTAGAGCCATTGTTTTAACAGGCACAGGCAAAGCTTTTTGTGCAGGACAAGATCTTGCCGAAGCGATCGATCCAAACGGACCGGGTATTAAAAAAATAGTTGATGAACATTATAATCCGATCATTTTAAGAATACGAAATATCGAAAAACCAATTATTGCCTCTATCAACGGTGTTGCCGCAGGTGCAGGTGCAAATATTGCATTGGCTTGTGATATTGTATTGGCCGGCAAGTCGGCAAGTTTTATTCAGGCATTCAGTAAAATTGGTTTGATACCGGATAGTGGCGGAACATTTACATTGCCACGTTTAGTGGGTTTAAATTTAGCAAGTGCTTTAATGATAACCGGCGATAAACTAAGTGCCGAAGATGCTAAAGGATTTGGTATGGTTTATAAAGTTTATGAAGATGCTGAATTAGTTGAAAAGACTACAGAGTTTGCTGCCAACATTGCTGCCATGCCAACTCAGGCCATTGGCTTTACTAAACGTTTATTAAATGCAAGTGCAACTAATAATATGGAGCAACAACTTAAATTAGAAGGTGATGTTCAGGTACAAGCTGCAAACAGTTATGATTATAAAGAAGGTGTAAAAGCCTTTTTAGAAAAACGTAAGCCTGAGTTTAAAGGGGAGTAAATTCTCCTACTTAAACCAACCGCTATACATTAAATAATTATTGGCAATGCGATCAATTTCGCCATGAATTAATTCTTCCGAAATATCTTTTACTTTTTTTGCGGGCACACCGGCAAATATACAGCCACTTGGCACTTTGGTTCCCTCAGTAACAACTGCACCGGCAGCTATAATTGTATTACTGCCAATTTCGCAATTATCCATTACAATGGCTCCCATGCCAATTAAAACATTATCATGCACTGTGCAACCATGCACAATGGCATTATGTCCGATAGAAACATTATTTCCTAAGTTGACCTTTGTTTTTTGATAGGTGCAATGCAACACTGCGCCATCTTGTATGTTTACTTTATTGCCGATACGGATACTGTTCACATCACCGCGAATAACAGTGTTAAACCATACACTGCAATCGTTGCCCATTACAACATCACCAACAATAGTTGCATTAGGCGCAACAAAACAATTTTCTCCTAATTGAGGGGAGATCCCATTAACCGGTAATATAAGTGCCATAGGCTTGTGTTTTTAAATTTCATTTACTTCTCCTTAAATAATTGTCACTTCGAGTAAGCTTTTGCGTGAGCAAAAGATGTATGGAGAAGACATTTACCAGTATCTAGTTCTCGATACAATTTTTTGCAGGAGACAGGCCCGCCAGAATGAATCTTTCGGGCTGGCAAAAAATCACTCGAACTGACACAGAAATGGTATTACAAACTATTACATTCCAGGCAACATGCCGCCGGCGGCTTTTTTCATTTCCTGTTCGTTCAATTTATCAGCAGCTTCAATGGCTTTATTTAAGGTTACCGTTAACTGTTCTTCTAACTCTTCTTTATCGCCATGTTGCAATGCAGAGGCAATGGTTAAACTTTTAATTTTTTTATTTCCTGTAATTTCAATTTTTATATCTCCACCCGCACCGTCAATTTTAATAATTGTATTGTCCAACTTTAATTTTATTTCATCGGCCTTTTGCTTCATTTCCTGAAGCTTGCCCATCATGTCGCCAAATTTTCCTAACATAATTTTAATTTATTTTAAATTTCATACATTACAATAAGCACATCGTCTGTTTGCTCATTGTTATTTTTCCAATTCACAAAAAAAGAATCAATTTTATTTTTTTGTTCCTTCAACGAAAATGATAATGATTCTTCTATTGCTAAATTAATTCTTTTTGAAGTTATTTTTTTTGAATGTTCTCCCCCAAACTGATCAACAATTCCATCAGAATGCATAAAGATCCTATCCCCTTTTTTTAACTCGAGAATTGTTTCGGTAGGGTGCTCGGTAACATTTGGCTGCACTGTTCCCACACTGCATTTGGAGGCTTTTATTTCATGCAGACTACCGTTGGAAGAATATTTTAATTTAATATTTGCGCCGGCATAAGTAACTTTATTTTCACAAATTAAACACAAGCCAACTTCCATTCCATCTTTTATTTCAATAGAATTATTTTGATTCAAAACTCCTTTTATAAAAGAATTCATGCTGTCTAGAATTTCACTAGGGCCAACTAATTTCTTTTCAATTACAGCCTGCTCAATGGCATTGTGCGCTAATAAAGATAAAAAAGCGCCTGGCACGCCGTGACCTGTGCAATCGATAACTGCTAAAAAAATTCCGTTTTGATTTTTGTAAACCCAATAAAGATCGCCACTTACAATATCTCTTGGTTTATATAACACCTCAAAAGAATGAGTGATGCTTTCGATATAGGAATTATTTGGTAAAATAGATTCCTGAATGCGTTTGGCATAATGAATACTATCCAAGATCTCTTTATTTTTTTCGTTGATCTCTTTATTAATTCCCGTTAGTGTTTTATTATGTTTTGATTTTAAATAAAGAATAATAACAAACAAAACAGTTGCAATAGCTGATGCGACAAATATCCCGATAAAAAACACGCGATGCTCTTTTGGGTAACACACCTGGTAATTGTCTTCACTGCCAAAAAAAGTATCGGCAAAAGTTAAATGTTTTTTAAACTTTCCTTCCGGTGCTTGAGCAGAAACTGAAAAGCAAAACAATGCGAATATGATGAGTAGTTTTTTCAAATTTATTTTAAATATTCTTTTGGGATCTCGCAAACAGGAATAGGATCAACTTTATGTTTATTAGCTGTATTTCTTTTCTTATAAATACTCATCACTTCCTGCTCACGAAAAGTTAATTCGCGCGTTTCTTTATTTTCAAGATATTCCATCGCCCATTCAAGCTCAGGATAAGTTGCCCCGATCTGATCTTCATCCGTTCTGCCATCAGCAAATAATCCATCGGTTGGTTTTGCTTGCTGTATGCCATTTACCAGGCCTAATTCTTTGGCCAATTCGTACACTTGCGTTTTGTAAAGATCTGCAATTGGACTAACATCCACTCCGCCATCACCATACTTGGTAAAAAAACCAATTCCAAAATCTTCCACTTTATTTCCTGTGCCGGCAACTAATAATTTATGGTGCCCCGCAAACGCATATAGTGTGGCCATTCGCAAACGTGCGCGTGTGTTAGCCATAGTTAAAAAATCCTGGATATCTGCAGGAAATGTTTTTTCAAGACTTTCTAATGAAGCTGATAGATCAACTGTAGCAGTTTCTACATTTTTAAAATTGGCCATTAACCATTTAATGTGCTCTGAGCTAAGGTCGAATTCTTTTTTAAATTGGCGAATAGGCAAATTGAGTGCAATTACCTTTTTTCCGGTTAAAGCGCAAAGTGTTGATGTTACAGCACTATCAATGCCGCCGGAGATGCCAATTACAAAGCCATCTGTTTTTGAAGCAACAGAATAGTCTTTAAGCCAATTAACAATATGATTTATTACAAGTTGAGATCTCATTTTTGATTAACCAAAATATGTTTGTAAAGTTACACTTTTGAGTAAATTATTTATCTAAAGATAATTAAATTTAACATGTGGATCCAAGAGCAGTTCAATATCAACGAAATTCGGAAATATTAAAAAAATATTTACCCGAAGAAACTGTTATGCTAATATCGGAATGGATCATCGAATTTGATTTTAAATTAAAGATCACCAAAGAGCGAAAGACCCGATTGGGCGACTATACCTCGCCTCGCGGCAATCTAAATCATACGATAACCATAAATTACAACCTTAACAAATATGCTTTTTTAATTACTTTAGTGCATGAAGTGGCGCATTTGGTTACTTTTAATGAGCATAAAAACACAGTAAATCCGCATGGTACAGAATGGAAACGTAATTTTCAAAAATTAATGCAACCCTTTTTAACACCGGATATTTTTCCTCTGGAAGTTTTTGCTGCCTTACGTAAATATTTGCAAAACCCTGCAGCATCAAGCTGTAGCGATATTCATTTACTAAGAACATTAAAACTTCATGATGAAGACAATAGCACTATTTTTTTAGAGCACTTGCCAATTCATACTGTGTTTTTATATAACGGTTCGCGCGTATTTAAAAAAGGCGAACGAATCAGAAAAAGATATAAGTGCATTGAAATAAAAAGCGGAGTTATTTTCTTATTTAATCCAATAACTGAAGTGGAGATCTTTGACGCACAGCAACATTCTGTACATTCATAATAACTATTTTACAGACTTAAAAAAATTAATGATCTAAACTACGGGGTTAAACTTATCTCTCGATTAACTTTGTAGATAATACAATATTTGCTTTATTAGTTTGTTTGCCATCCATTATATCCAGTATTAAAATAGAAGCATTTTTTCCGATCTCTTCAACCGGCTGAGACACTGATATTACCGGCTTATCAATAATATTAAATAAATCGATATCGTCAAAGCAGGCAATTTTAATTTTCTTTCCCTTCTCGAGGAAATGCTTTCTTTTTAAAATATTTAAAAGTGCTGTTGCAATATTATTGTTTAATGCAAAAATGGCATCAAGATCGGGATGAGAAATTAATAACTCCGTTAAAGCGGTTTCAACATCTCCCTCAACTTTTTCAAAATTAATTGGTTTTAAAAGTGATGGATCAAACTTAAGTTTACTCTTCGACAAGGCATCTTTATATCCATTTAAACGATCTTCTATAGTACTTATATAAGAAGGGGTGATAGAGAAACAGGCGATTTTTTTACAAGCTTGCTGAAGAAGGTGATTTGTGATCTCCAATGCGCCGCCATAATTATCAATAACTACATAATTAGTGTTGAATAAAGGCAGTAAACGATCTATGAAAACAATAGGCGTATTTGCATATCTTGGTTGATCGTAAAAAGAAGAATCTTTAAACGTAGATGCTATTATCAAACCATCAACCCCTTGCTGATTGATCATCATTTCAACCAAACGTTTTTCTTTTTCCTCATTCTCATCAGTACTACAAACCATTAAATTGTAGTTTTTTTCGAAAAGAACATTTTCAATATTCTTGGCAATTTTAGAATAAAATGGATTTGCTATATCTGCAACAATTAATCCTATAAAATTACTTTTCCCTGTTCGTAATGCCTTAGCAAACTTATTTGGCGTGTAGTCCAATTTTGCTACTGCATCTAATACAGCTGCCTGAGTTTTTTTACTTATTCCGTATTGATCACCCTTCCCATTTAACACCATTGAAATAAGAGTTTTTGAAAACCCTAGTTGCTTGGATAAATCTTCTAATTGCAATCTTTTCATAACCCAAATTTTTAATGATTAAAAAGGTAAAAAAACGTTTTATAATTCCTTTGTTTACAAATCTAAAAATAATTTAGGGAATTTAAAAGGATTTAGACGTG
>JBEIEI010000069.1:0-13071 GCA_040382975.1 Flavobacteriales bacterium | reverse complement strand
TAGGATTAACAATTAAAGCTACGGTTGTGGTGTTTGTACAGCCTAATGAACTGGTACCAATAACAGTATAAGTTGTATTTACTAACGGAGAAACAACAACAGGAGTTCCAATTAAAGCACCCGGGTTCCATGTGTATGTAGTAGCTCCGGATACTGATAATGTTGAAGAGGCTCCACTACAAATTGCAGTAGGAGATGCTGATGTTATTAAAGTAGGTAATGGAGTAACATTTACAGTTACAGTTTTTGTGTCAGAGCAACTTCCGTTAGAGCCAATTACTGTATAGGTTGTATTTGCAACAGGCGTAACAACAACGTTGCTTCCTGTTAAGGCACCTGGATTCCAAGTGTAAGTAGAAGCTCCGGATGATATAAGGTTTATAGAAGAACCAATACAAAGTGATGGAGAATTTGGTGTTATAGTTATAACAGGTACAGGATTTACTATTTCCGTAACGATGCTATTACTAATACAACCGTAAATATCAACACCTGATACAGTATAATTTGTTGTAATAGTTGGACTTACAATAATAGAATTTGAAACTGTACTTGATGGATTCCATGTGTATTGTACCGCTCCCGACGCGCTTAAAGTGGCGCTATTACCTGGACAAATTGAAGTAGGTGTTGACGAGGTAATCATAGCAGGACCACTGCTTACAGAAACTGTTATTGGCGAAAACGAGCTGGTACATGCCGCATTAGACGCCACAACAGTATAGTTTGTTGTTACGGTTGGAGAAACTGAAACGAAATTACCTACACTTCCACCCGGAAACCATGTATAACCAGATGCGCTTAAAGCAGAAACAAATAAATTAGCAGAAGAACCGTTGCAAATAAGTGTAGGGCTTGCAATCGTTGCAAAACTATTTGGAGTAGGCACGACTGATATGACAATATTTGAGGTGTTTGTGCAACCAGCAGCATTAGAGCCAATAACAGAATAGGTTGCAGTGACAGATGAATTGACGACCGTTGTGGAACCTGTTAAAGAGTTGCTCCAGGTATAAGTGTTTGCACCAAAAGCTGAAAGTGTGGAAGCCCCATTAGTACATACTACAGATGGACTGGATGTAATTCCAATTGTTGGGATTGGATTTACTGTAACTTGGGTAGTGTAGGTGCCAGTACATGTTCCGGAGTTTGCAATTAAAGTGTAAACAGTTGTTGCAGTTGGAGACACAACTATGCCTATAGCGTTGGAACCACTGGGTTGCCAAGTATAATTGGTTGCCCCTGTTGCAGTGAGTGTGGCACTTTTTCCAGGGCAAATTCCACCAGAAGGAAAAACTGTGATGCTCGCAGGCGGCGCAAAAGTTAAATTTACAATCCTAGTGATTGGAGTACAAATACCGGCAGGTGTCATAGTAAGACTATAATTACCTGCAACAGAAGATGAGATAGTTTGATTGGTGTTATTTGTTACCCCACTTAAAGGTGGGCCATTCCATAAATATGGATTTAAACCTGAAGGAGCTGTTAGTGTGGCTGTTGTACCACATAAAACTAAAGGAGTAACTGTTTGAGTAGGCATGGATAGAACAGTTGAACTGTTAACCGTTAAATTCATAGTGTTACATCTCGAATCAAAATAGGTATATAAATAGTGTCCTGTAGGCGAACAATCTGCCACCATAACCTCTACAGTAACGCAAGTTCCGATATATTGTGTTAAGTCTAATGATCGAGTTTGCCAACCATTACTTCGCCAAATAAAATTGGGCCCTCCAATACCTGTATTTACCCATGCACCTGCTGTGACAGTGCAACTGCCGCTTGGTGCATTAAAAGTAAAATTAGGACACGCTAATAAATTACCAAGACAATCTCTGAGCCTAATGAACATAAAAGGTTGTTGGCAACATGTATGAACGCCATTTTGAATAGCAAAAAAGGCAAAATCATAAAGATAATTTGTACCTGTTACTTGAAAATTTTGAGACATTTTCGTTACCTTACCTGTTCCCGTTACAGTACTTCCAATTTTCGCAACTAAATTTCCTCCAAAAGGAGAATTAGGAACCGTAAATGAGGTCATAGGATCTACCAGAGGAGTCGGAATTACTGTAGCTGAAGGGCCAGGTAAAAGAGGTATATTTGCATTAGGATACGCACACGAATTGCTATTTGTTCCTCTAGTTAATGTCCAACCTGTAAAATTACCTGATTCGAAACCCTCATTAACGCAAGGAGCAGCCAATACACTATTAAAAGAATTTGTAAGTCTAAATAAAGAATTGTCAAATGGCTGTTTATTAGTAAAGGTTTTTAAAAGATCTGTTTCTTGGGATCTTACTGTAAAAAAAGTTAAAAAAAATAAAGAGCTTACTGTAAGTTTGTAAAAAAATCTCATAATTGTAATTTATTATATTAATTGTGAAAAAAAGCCGTAAAATATAGAAAGCTAACTTATCAAATATTTTTGAACAATTAGCCTAAAAGCGACTTTATTAACAATCTAAAAATACAAATAATTGATTATCAACTACCTAAATTATAGTTTTAGATTTATTTATTGTTAATTAATTTTTTTAACAAATGGCGAGATCTATCTTTTTTAAGTTTACGTAAAACATGGTGAAAGAAATAAAATTTTTAAAATTACATTATCGCTATTTTTGAACGATTTATGTCAAATAATACCATAGCCCTTTTACCCGATCATGTTGCCAATCAAATTGCCGCTGGAGAAGTAGTGCAAAGGCCTGCTAGTGTTGTAAAAGAGCTTTTGGAAAACGCCATCGATGCCGGGGCTACTCATATCAAATTAATAATTAAAGATGCCGGCAAATCTTTGATACAAGTGATTGACAATGGAAAGGGCATGAATCCGTTTGACGCACGCATGTGTTTTGAAAGACATGCAACATCTAAAATTAGCACTGCTGACGATCTTTTTGCTTTAACCACAAAAGGATTTAGAGGCGAGGCTTTAGCTAGTATTGCCGCAATTGCACAAGTCGAATTAAAAACAAAAAAAGAAGACGATATTGTTGGTCAGCATATTGAAATTGATGGTGGAAAATTTATTGCTCAAAGTGAATGTCAGTGCCCAACCGGAACAACATTTATTGTAAAAAATTTATTTTTTAATGTTCCTGCCAGACGAAATTTTTTGAAGAATGATCAGGTAGAACAAAAACACATTATAGATGAAATTGAACGGGTAGCAATACCTCACACAAATATTCATTTTATTTTTCAGAGTAACGGCAACGAGGTTTTAAATCTTCCTCCTGGAAATTTGATGCAGAGAATAAAATCACTTATTGGTAGTTACATTCAAAAGGAGCTTGCGCCAATAAACGAAGACGCTACTTTTGTAAAAATTCATGGTTATGTTAGTTTGCCTGAAGCTGCAATTAAAACCCGTAAAGAACAATATTTTTTTGTAAACAATCGTTTTGTAAAAAATCCGTTTTTAAATCATGCGGTTTACGAAGCCTACAAAGATCTTATTACCTATCAGTCTCACCCGCGTTATTTTTTGTTTTTAGAGATGGATCCAAAAAATATTGATATTAATATACATCCAACAAAAACAGAAATAAAATTTACCGATGAAAAATCGGTTTATATGCTATTGCTTAGCTCAATTAAACGTGCTTTAGGCAAGGCAAATGTTGGCCCATCATTGGATTTTGATTCGGAAATGAGTTTAAATATGGATGCTCAATCTGAAAATAGAATATTAACACAACCAAAAGTGAGTTATAATCAAAATTATAATCCATTTAATTCAAATTCTTCTGCTCCAGCAGGAAATCAATTGCAAAAAGCAAATAAAGAACATTGGGAAACCATGTTTGAAGGCTTTAAAAATACTCCTGAAAATACGACCGTGGCTCAAGATAATTCGCGGCAAAATTCTTTAGAGGAATTAAAAAGCGAAGCAGTAAAGTTTAGTTTCTTTCAATTGAATAAAAAATACATAGTAAGCACTTATAATAAAAATGTTTTAATTGTAGATCAACAAAGGGCTCACGAGCGTATTGTGTATGAGCATTATTTAAAAACAAAGCTGGAAACAAAAATCGCTTCACAGCAATTACTTTTTCCCGAACAAATGGAGTTAAGCGCAAACGATTTTACTTTAATAAAGGATCTAACCAACGAGTTTAAATTACTAGGCTTTGACTATGAAGTGTTTGGTAAAAACAGTATAGTAATAAACGGAACACCCAGTGATCTAAAAGATTTTAAAATTATTGAAACTGTGGAGGGTATACTTGAAACTTTTAAGTTAAATACTATTGATAGTAAAATTGAAAAGCATGATAATTTATGCAGGGCTATTGCTTATAATACCTGCATAAAATACGGAAAACAGCTTGAAGAGGAAGAGATGAGATTAATTTTGGAGCATTTAATAAATTGCGAAAATCCATTGTATACCGCCTCGGGCAAATCAATAATGATGGAAGTAGATTATTTAGAAATAGAAAAGTTTTTTAAAAAATAAATGAATTTTAATAATCAATATAGGCCAGGGGCTTTTGGCGGCTTGCCGGTAGTAACAAAAAATATTATTATAATTAATGTAATAATGTTTTTGTTAACTCAAGCATTACTACGAACTCAACAAATTAATCTAACCGATTATCTTGGCTTGCATTATTATCTTGCTCCGGATTTTAAACCGCATCAGTTTGTTACCTATATTTTTATGCATAGCACGAGCGACTTTTCACACATTTTATTTAATATGCTTGGCGTGTTTATTTTCGGTCAGGTTTTAGAGCAAATATGGGGACCGAAGCGTTATCTTATCTTTTACATTTTAACGGGTCTTGGTGCGGCTTTAGCACAATATGTAATTATGCATTTTGAGATTAGTGGGATACTCGATGAAGTAAATCGTCAAATTGCTTCTCCTCTAATGTCTGCTCCAGAGAGAGCTGAATTAATTAATCAAAAGTATGATTTTTTAAATAGAAATGTAATCGTGGGGGCTTCCGGTTCTTTATTTGGTTTGTTAGGTGCCTTTGGTATGATATTTCCTAACCGTATGCTGTATCTTTACTTTTTATTTCCAATAAAAGCTAAATGGTTAGTGATCGGTTATGGTGCAATTGAACTATTTTCCGGTTTAAGAAGTAATCCTGGTGATAATGTGGCTCATTTTGCACATTTAGGAGGGTTATTTGTAGGTGTAATCATAATTTTGATTTGGCGTAAAAACAGCAGCATTTTTATTAAAATGAATTTCATTCAAAAACTAAAATATAATTTTCAGCAACAGGGTATTCTTACCCAAATTATTATTGCCAATGTTGCCGTTTTTTTAACCCTAAACTTAGTTGGTAATCTTTCGCATTTATATTTAACGCCTTATGTTGCTCTACCTATTGGTGGCTACGATTTTCTGTTAAAATTCTGGACCATATTTACCTATATGTTTGCCCACGAAAATCTTGGTCACATTTTTTGGAATATGGTGTTGTTTTATTTTACATCTCAGGTCTTTTTCAATATCCTCGGGCAAAAAAAAATGCTTTATGTATATGTAATGAGTGGCTTATCGGGAGGTGCACTTGTTTTGATTTTAGGATTACTATTTCCCGCCTCTTTTGCAAACTCATTGTTGCTGGGAGCCTCTGCAGCGGTGCTTGGCGTAGGAGCGGTTATGGCTGTTTATTCACCTAATTATAGGGTTTATTTGTTTGGTGTTGTAGAGTTACCCTATAAGTATTTTTACTTAATAACATTTGGAGTTAGCACTATTATTGATCTTTCTGTTAATACAGGAGGTAAATTATCCCATATTGGAGGCGCCTTATTTGGTGCTTTGTATGGTTATAATTTAACAAAAGGTGTGGATATTTTTAACCATAATTTTTTAAAGAACAGAAAAAATAATCTAAAAGTTGCGAGTAAAAATTCTAACATAAATGATTTAGGAAAAAAAAGCTACAATTCTGATCAGGTAATGAATGAGATTTTGGACAAAATTTCGAAAAGTGGTTATGACAGCCTCACAAAAAAGGAAAAAGACGAACTTTTTAAATTATCTCAAAAAAAATAACGGAATATTACTTTTTAATGAAATGATATTTTATTATATTAGTAATACCAAAATGAAACAAAGATTTCCTGTCATATTAGTTATTTTGTGCTTTAGCCTTAATTTATTTTCACAATCCAATAGTAGAAGTAAGAAGGAAGATGTTGACGATGCTCATGAGCATTTTAAATATAAAAATTATTTAATGGCTATTCCTATATATAACGCCGAATTAAAAAAAGATCGTAATAATAGTAAAATCAAATACAATCTTGGAATTTGTTATTTAAATACCAAAATAAATCGTGAAGAGGCAATAAAATACTTTGAGGATTATTCTAAAGATCCAAAAAGTGATGAAGAGGTTTGGATCAACTTAGGTAGAGCCTATATGCTAAATAATAGAATTGACGATGCTATTACTTCATTTGAAAAATATAAAAGCCTTAACCCTAAAGACGGAGATAAGGTTAAACGGTATTTAGAAAATTGCGCCAACGCGCAAAAATTCATGAATACGCCATCAAAAGTTACTTTTCAAAATTTAGGAAAAGACATTAATAGCAATGAGCCGGATTATTATCCTTTTGTTAGTTCAGATGAAACCTTATTAGCATTTACATCAAGAAGAAAAGAAAACATTGGTGGAAAAAAAGTTGAAATGGACGGCTATCATAGTAGTGATGTTTATTACAGTAAAATTGAAAATTCAAAGTGGACAAAAGCCGTAAATGCAGGAAAAGTAATCAATGGGCCGTTAGATGAACAAGTGGTTGGTTTACGTCCGGATGGGTTAGAACTATACTTATATTTAGATCATATTGATAAATTTGGCGATCTATATGTTTCTTCCAGAAAAGATAATACTTCTGAGTTTCCAAAACCTAAATTATGCGATCCATTAATTAATGAAAAAATTGAAACGAGTGGTTGTTTAAATAAAGATGGAAGCATTATGGTTTTTTCCAGGAGAGAAAATATAAATTCTAATAGCGACCTATACGTTTGTAAAAAATTGCCAAACGGTAAATGGGGACCTTCACAAAAATTACCTCCAACAATTAATACAGAGTATAACGAAGATTTCCCTTATTTATCTAACGATTGTGGAACACTTTATTTTGCAAGTGAAGGGCATAACAGCATGGGAGGTTATGATCTTTTTAAAACAGAGTGGACCGTTGGTGATAACACGTTTACAAAGCCTGAAAATTTAGGATACCCCGTTAATTCTACTGATGATGATAGGAATATATGTGTTACTCCTGACGACAGAGTTGCGTATATAAGTGCATTTAGACCAGGCGGATTTGGCGACCTTGATATTTATAGAATAAAGTTTAATGATAACGATCAAATAATAAAAATTTTTACAGGACAAATATATTTAGGAGATACTGTTGTAAAAAAACAACCAAAGGCTTATTCAGTATCGATGATCGTTACAGACGTCCAAAATCAGATCGAATATAACTTTACACCTCATACAAAAACCGGAAGATTTTTAATGAGTTTACCTGCCGGTTTTTATCACCTGGAAATAAATTCTCCAGGTTATGACGATTATAAAGAAGATATTACCATTTCTGATTTTGGAAAAATTGAGATTGAAAAGAATAGAAATTTTACTTTAAAGGAAAAACCCGGTTACGTGCCTCCAACTGAGAATACAGAAAAAGTAAAGAAACCGCAGCCTAAACCAAAACCAAAACCAAAAGCAGGAACAAAATAATTTTAGTTCTTACGTTTATCTCTTTCTTTTAATACCGTTATAATATCATTTAATGAAGCATCCTTTGCTTGTAGCAAGATCAAGTAGTGGTATAATAAGTCTGATGCTTCGTTTAAAAATAACGATCTATTATCATCTTTTGCTTCAATAACAACTTCAACTGCTTCCTCACCCACCTTTTGGGCGATCTTATTTATTCCCTTTTTGAAAAGAGAAGATGTATAAGAAGTGTCCGAAGGATTATTTTTTCTTTCGCGAATAATAGTTTCCAGTTCAAATAAAAAATTTTCTGAATTATTTTTTTCTTTAAAACAGGTGTCGTCTCCTGTGTGGCAGGTCGGTCCATGTGGCGTTGCCTTAATTAAAATAGTGTCTTGGTCGCAATCAATTAAAATTGAATTTACATCTAAATAATTTTTACTTTCTTCTCCCTTTGTCCATAGTCTGTTTTTTGATCTTGAGAAGAAGGTTACACGATTTTCTTTTTTTGTTTTTTCAAAAGCCTCGGCATTCATATAACCAAGCATTAAAACAACATTGGTTAGGTTATCCTGAATAATTACAGGAATCAATCCGTTTTCTGATTTATAAAAATTAGGCGTCATATTCTTATTTCTATAGCATTTGTTTTTAAATATTTTTTTAATTCTATTACTTCTATTTCTTTAAAGTGAAAAACACTTGCTGCTAATGCGGCATCTGCTTTTCCTGCATTAAAAACATCTTTAAAGTGTTCCAATGTTCCGGCTCCCCCACTGGCAATTACAGGTACATTTACAGCTTCTGAAATTTGTTTAGTAATATCTATCGCGAAACCACTTTTTGTGCCATCGTTATTCATTGATGTAAGTAAAATTTCTCCTGCACCCAATTTAACTACTCGCTTAGCCCAGTTCAAAGCCAATAATTCTGTTTTAACTCTTCCGCCATTTAAATACACCCACCAATCATTATTTTCAAACTTAGTATCAATAGCTAAAACAATGCACTGACTGCCGAATTGATCTGCTAGATCCTTTATAAGCTCAGGGTTTTTAATTGCTGCGCTATTTACGGAAATTTTATCTGCTCCTGCATTTAGTAATGCCGACACATCATCAATTGAATTGATCCCACCGCCAACTGTAAACGGAATATTAATTTGTTTTGCAATGCGGGTAACCAATTCCGTTAAGGTTTTTCGTTTTTCGTTTGTAGCTGTGATGTCTAAAAAAACCAATTCGTCAGCTCCTTCGCCGGCATACCTAATTGCCAACTCAACCGGGTCTCCTGCGTCGCGGATATTTTCGAAGTTCACACCTTTTACAGTACGGCCATCTTTAATATCCAGACAAGGAATAATTCTTTTAGTTAACATATTAAATAAATTTTTTTAATTCGTTAAGTGTAATTCTTTTTTCATAGATCGCTTTTCCAACGATAGCCCCCGAACATCCAATTTCTTTTAAGTCCTCAAGGTCTTTTAAATTGGCAACACCACCGCTTGCAATTAAATTTATTTTTGGAAACTCACTTATTATCTTTTTATAAAGGTCAATCGATGGCCCTTCTAATAAACCATCTTTTGAAATATCGGTACAGAAAATATTTTTTATTCCTTGCTCATTATTCTCTTTAATAAAATCGAAAATTGAAACATCAGTAGTTTCTAGCCAACCATTAATGGCAATTTTTTCGTTTTTTACATCTGCACCAAGAAGTATTTTTTCTGCTCCGTATTTTATTATCCAACTAAAAAAAAGTAATTTATTTTTTACCGCTAAACTACCAATTGTTGCAAGGTTTGCGCCAGCTTCAAAAATGGAGTAAATATCTTCATTGGTTTTAATTCCGCCGCCAAAATCGATTATTAATTTTGTTTTTGAAGCTATTTTTTCAAGTACTTTAAAGTTAACTACCTTTCCCTGTTTTGCGCCGTCCAGATCTACAAGGTGTAAGCGCTTAATGCCAATATCTTCAAACTCCAAAGCAACTTCCAATGGATCTTCGTTGTAGATCTTTTTCTGTGCATAATCTCCTTGTGTTAAACGTACACATTTACCATCAATAATATCTATAGCAGGAATGATCTCCATAATTATAATTTTATAAAATTTTCTAAAATCGTTTGTCCCGCAGTGCTTGATTTTTCGGGGTGAAATTGTACGCCGTAAAAATTATTTTTGTGTAAAGCAGAACTGTAATCTACTTCGTAATTTGTTTTTGCAATTGTGTTTTCGCCCAATTCGGCGTAATAACTGTGTACGAAATATTGATATTCCTGTTCTTTGATCCCTTTGAATAAACTTGTTTTCAGATCAAAGATGGTATTCCAACCAATTTGAGGAACTTTAAGTTTAGGTTTTTCAAATAGTTTTATTTTCTGATCAAATATTCCTAAGCAAATTGTGTTTCCTTCCTCCGATGAACTGCACATAAGCTGCATTCCCAAGCAGATGCCTAATACCGGTTGTTTTAATTCGCGAATAAGGTCATCTAATTTTTTTTCACGGAGATAGTTCATAGCACTGCTAGCTTCACCAACTCCGGGAAAAATAATTTTATCTGCAGTTAAAATTTCGTTTACATCATCTGTAATGATGGGCTCAATACCAATTCGCTCTAAAGCAAAGGAAACCGAACGAATGTTGCCTGCATTATATTTTATGATAACGGTTTTCATTTACAGAAGTCCTTTTGTTGAAGGTAAACTCATATTATTTATATCTCTTTTAATGGCAATTTTTATTGCTTTTGCAAAAGCTTTAAAGATCGCTTCAATTTTGTGGTGCTCGTTTTGGCCTTCTGCCTTAATATTTAAATTACATTTACCGGCATCACTGAATGATTTAAAAAAGTGATAGAACATTTCTGTTGGCATTTCGCCAATTTTTTCTCTTTTAAATTCTGCTTCCCACACTATCCAATTTCTTCCACCAAAGTCTAAAGCTACTTGCGCCAAACAATCATCCATTGGCAAACAAAAACCATAACGCTCTATTCCTTTTTTATCACCTAAGGCGTTTAAAAATGCTTCGCCTAAAGTTATTCCAACATCTTCAATGGTGTGGTGTTCATCAATGTGCAGATCGCCTTTTGCTGAGATCGATAGATCAATGTTTCCGTGTTTGGCAATTTGTTCTAACATGTGATCAAAAAAAGCAATGCCTGTAGATATTTGAGACTTACCGCTACCATCTAAATTTAGTTCGATAGAAATATCTGTCTCTTTTGTTTTGCGTATTTGAGAGATCTTTCTTTCAGGCAATTTTAAATAGTTGTATATCTCTTCCCAATTACCGCATTGCAAGCTTATCTGATCTTCATATCCATCAGCCTCATCGTAATTTTTAATGAAGATGGCTTTTGTTCCTAAGTTCTTTGCGAGTTTCACATCCGTTATTCTATCTCCAATAACAAATGAATTTTTAAGATCATAACTTCCATTTAAATACTTTGTTAGCATTCCGGTATTAGGTTTACGCGTAGGTGCATTGTCTTTTTCAAATGATCTGTCTATGCAAATTTCCGAAAAAATAACGCCTTCTGCTTCAAGCGCTTTAATTATAAAATTTTGAACGGGCCAAAACGTGTCTTCGGGAAATGATGAAGTTCCCAAGCCATCCTGGTTTGTTACCATAACAAATTCATAATCCAGTTCGCGAGCAATTTTGCCTAACCAGCTAAATACGCCCGGTAAAAATGAAAGTTTTTCAAAACTATCAATTTGAAAATCGCTTGGTTCATATATTAAAGTTCCGTCGCGGTCTATAAATAATATTTTTTTCATTTAGTGTAATTTATTAAAGTATTTAATAACTGTTTATTTTCTTCTTTAGTACCAATTGTTATTCGCAAACAACCTTCGCACAATGTCACGCTGCTTCTATTACGGATAATGATCTTATTTTCTGCAAGATATTGGTAGATGCCTGCCGGATCATTCGTTTTTACTAAAATAAAATTGGCTTCGCTTGGATAAACTTTTAAAACAAATGGAAGTTTAACAAGTTCTGCTGCCAGTTTATTTCTTTCTGCAACAACTTCTTTGATCCAATTATTTACTTGATCTAAATTATCAAGTGCCATCAAGGCTAATTTTTGAGAGATAGCATTAATATTATAGGGCGGCTTTATTTTATTAAACACATCAATGATCTGTCTTGCCGCAAATGCTGCGCCAACACGTAAACCCGCTAATCCCCATGCTTTAGAGAGCGTTTGAAGGATCACCAAGTTGGGATAGTTTAATAATTCTGGAATTAAACTTCGGTAACTTGCAAAATTGATATAAGCTTCATCAATAACGACAATACCTTTAAAAGAATCTAAAATTAATTTGATTGAATCCCATTTCACACCATTTCCTGTTGGATTATTAGGGCAACAAAAAAAGATAAGTTTGGTGTTTTCGTTTATTGCCCCAATAATGTTTTCTGTATCTAATTGAAATGTTTCTTTTAGTAATGGAACTTTTATAACGGCTACATCGTTTATTTTTGCTGATATTTCATACATCCCATATGTAGGTGGACAAACAATTACATTGTCTTTTGCAGGGTTGCAAAACGCACGAAATAAAATATCAATTGCTTCATCGCTACCGTTGCCTAAAAAAATATTTTCAATAGGCAATCCTTTAATTTTTCCGAGCTTTTCTTTTAGGTCCAATTGTAATGGGTCCGGGTAACGATTAAGGTGCAGATCGAGTTCTTTTCCAAATGAAACAGGAGCGCCATTTGTATTTTCGTTCGCATCTAAAAAAATTCCTTCTTTTCCTTTGTATTCATCGCGAGCAGAAGAGTAGGGGATTAGTTTTTTAATGTTTTCCCTTAATAGTTTATCTAATTCGAATTCCATGTAATTGATTTTAATTCGTGGTTTAAATTTATTTAGTTAATCGTATAGTTACCGCATTCTTATGCGCTTGTAAACCTTCGGCTTCTGCCATTAGTTCTATTGCCGACCCAATGTTATTTATGCCTTGTTGCGTTATTTTTTGTACAGTTATTTTTTTCACAAAGCTATCTAACGATACACCGCTGTAAGCTTTTGCATAACCATTTGTTGGTAGAGCGTGATTTGTACCCGATGCGTAATCTCCGGCACTTTCGCAAGAATAATTTCCTAAAAAAATGGATCCTGCATTAATTATTTTTATAGCTAATTCTTCATCGTTCTTGCAAGCGATGATCAAATGCTCCGGAGCGTAATCATTTATTAAATCGATCGCTTCATTGATCGAATTAACTAAAAACGCTTTACTGTTCTCTAATGCTTTTGCTGCAATTATTTTTCTAGGTAAAAGATCTAATTGTTTATACACTTCGGTTTTAATTTCAGAGATAAT
>JBEIEI010000068.1:0-13281 GCA_040382975.1 Flavobacteriales bacterium | reverse complement strand
TTTACAAATCAGTCTCAGGTCAACCAAAACGTTGTTTTTGATAAAGTAAAATCTAAAGGGTTAACCAACGCATTAATTAGCTGCATCTTTCAAGACCAAAAAGGTTACTTGTGGGTAGGTACTACTGCTGGTTTAAACCGTTATGATGGCTACGATTTTTTAAATTACAGATGCGTTAAAAAAGATACCAATACAATTAGCTATCCAACTATAAGCACAATTGTTCAATACGACGCAAATCAAATAATGATTGGCACACGGTATGGACTAAACATTTACAACTATAAAACCAACACTTTTAAGCGAGTAAAAATAGATACAAGCACTCCAAACTATTCTAAACGTTACAACATTCAATGCATAAGAGATAATAATGTTGGTCAAAAGATCATTGGCACCAGTGATGGTGTGTTTATATACAATCCTAAAAACAACAGTCTTGAACCCTCTTACGATAGCCAACAAAAGTTATTTAGCGGTTGTGTTGTTCAAAGCATGTGTTTTGATAGAGTTGGTAATCTTTGGGCAGGTGTAAAAAAATTGGAGTTCGGAAAAATTGTTAGCAGAGTTTTTAAATACAGCGAACAGAATAAAAGAATTGAAGAGATAAAAATAATGCAGGTAATAAACTCAGAACATGTTGGAATTTCTGAAGATTATCTTGGCAATATTTGGGTTTCGGTTGATGATGGTTTAGTAAGTATTAATCCATCCAGCTATTCACAAAAGTATTATCAAGCTCCTGAAGGGTTTGATTCAAATATTTCCTATCACCAAACTAAAGATAATGTGATATGGCAATGCTTTTGGAGTCATGGTTTAACGTCATTTGATATTGATAAAAAAGAATTTAAAGTTTATAAAGTAGATTCTGAAAATTCAAAATCATTAATGAGCAATAAGTGTTGGAGCTTATTTAAAGATGACAATGATATTTTATGGGTGGGTACAGATGTAGGCTTACAAAAATTAACTAACAGCAGGCCAAGTGTGGATGTGATTAAACGAAATTTTCAAAATGCAGAAAATTCATTTTTAAGTAATCGTATTTCGGCAGTATTAGCAAGTGAAAACCATAATAATATTATTGTGGCCGGTATTGATGGAGAAGGATTTTCGGTTTATGACCGTTTAACTAAAACGGCACAAAATTACGGGCCAAATGCAGTTAATAAGAACGATGAACGTTTTGTGAATCATTTTTACGAAGATGAAAAAGGCGATATATATGCAGCAGGCGGCAACAACTTAAATAAAATTTCAATTGCAGGTAAAAAAGTAACTATAAAAAGCTATTTTAATACTGAGGAGCATTACGCGTATCGAATTGAAAAAGCTCCTCATAATCCGGATGTTTTATTTATTGGCGGTATTGGCGAGATCATTATTTTTAATAAGACCAACGAATCCTTTAATTTTATAAAAGAGCCTGCTGGTGTTGCAACTTCATTTGTTTCAAGCTTTATTTATAAAAACAAAGTTTATTTCACCCATATAAATGGTGTATTGCTCATAGACCCTTCAACCTTAGAAATGGAGGATGTTAGATTAGCAGATGTTGGAAATATAAACACCTCTGTTGTAATTAATGATTCAACTGTTTTAATGTCTTCGCAATATATGGGTTTAATAAAATTCTTCCCTAATTCGGGTAGATTTGAAACCGTTTTTAAAGGTAAATCAGATTTTTTTCCCGAGATCTCCGATCTACTACTCTACAAAGATATTGTTTGGATGGCTAGTCCTACGGGATTATTGAAGCATAATTTTAGGACCGGCGAAACTTCTGAAATCACAGTGGAAGACGGTCTGCCAACAGAGATCATTCATAGACTGGATATTTTAGATGGTTATTTATTTATTGCTTCTCAGGAAGGATTGGTGATGTTTAATCCTGATTATCAGGCTTCGCATTTTAATACACCAAAAGTAGAGATCACTTCTGTGCAAGGAGTTAGTGAGCCTTTTATTTTAAACACATTTATAAATGGCAACGAAATTTCTTTAACCGAAAATCAAAATTCTTTTAAAATAAATTTTACATTATTAGATTTTAATTTGCCCGAAAAAAACTCATTCAAATATAGATTGTTGCCAATAGAAAAAGAATGGCAAATTTTAAATAATGAGCACAGCGTAACATTTAATGCTTTAGCGGCCGGTACTTATATTTTTGAGGTAAAAGGAGCCAATGCCGACAAAAACTGGAGCGCAGAGCCAATTGTTTTAAAAATAGTAATTGTGCCGCCATTTTATAAAGCAAAATGGTTTCAGTTTTTAATTATTGCAATTATCTTTTTAGGGATCATTCTTTTTATTTATTTAAGAATTAGAAGTGATATGAAAAAGCAAGAATTGCTTGAGAGGATCATTAAAGAGCGTACTGCCGAAATTCAAGCACAACGATTAGAATTATTAGATAGTATAAATTATGCACGCCGTATTCAGAAAGCACTTTTTGTTGGACAAGATGTTTTAATTGATAATTCGCCCGAAAGTTTTATTTATAACAAACCTAAAGATAAATTAAGCGGCGATTTTTATTGGATCGGAAAACATAAAGATATGTTGATCATTTTTGTTGGAGATTGCACTGGACACGGAGTTCCGGGCGCTATGTTAAGTGTTGTTGGCACCTCAATTTTAAGTAAAATTGTGCATGAGGAAGGTGTGTGTTTACCGGGTGAAATTTTAACACGATTAAATCATTTATTTTTTAAACAGCTAAATCTAAAAGAAGATTATACACGCGACGGAATGGACGCGAGTATTATTTCCATTAACTTGGTAAATAAAAACGTTTATTTTTCTGCTGCAAACAACGATGCTGTTTATTTTGAAAAAAACACAATGGTTGAATTAAAATCAAAAAAAGGTTCAATAGGGTATGCAGAGAACAGTGACTTTAACACAGTTTCTATTTCTAACAGTGAGGGCAGGTTCTTTTATTTATATAGCGATGGCGTGAAAGATCAGTTTGGCGGACCAAGACATAAAAAATTATCATCAAGACGTTTTAAAGAAATATTAGATGAAACATCAAAACTTCCTATCTCAGAACAAAAAGAATTTCTACATCAATCCATAGTAAACTGGAAAGGGGATTATCCTCAAACAGACGACATGATGGTAATTGGCGTTAAACTCTAATAATTGTTCTTAAAAAACATTTAAATAGTAAAAGAGATTTTTTCCAGGTTCGGTGTTTTTTCTTAATAATCACAATAAACTAACCTTCCCAATTATTTTATTTTGAAGTTGAATTATTAGTAATTTGTTGTTTGGAATTAATCAACTTTACTGGTAGCGTTAGCTAAGTTCTTAGCGCCCGTTATGTCCATTTTTATGCTTCCTATTAATACATCCGCTTTAACGCGCATAGGTAAATGATTATCATCGTCGCTTATCCAAACGTTTAGATCTTCCTCTTTTTTAAACACGCGGCCTTTTTGTACGATCGGCCTGAACTTTAAACAACGGTATTTACCAAGATCTGTATCGATCGTTTCTTTACCTATAAATTTAATTTTTAAAGGCCAAATTTCTTTATCTACAAAACAAGTAATACTAAAAAGATCACCCGGCTTGGCATTGCTTAGGTCTAGGTTTCTGGCAGCATAAAATGCGCTCACCATATCTTGAACCCCAACAGGCACATCAAATTTTTCGTTATTACCAATATCTACTTTTTTAGTATAGTGGTTAAAAGCATAATCCTGACTGAATTTATAACCACCTTCGTCTACACGGCGAACAAATAACCATGGCAACATAGCATCTTTATCTAAATAAGTTTCATAACGGTCGCGCACTTTAAAAAACCAATCGGTACTTCCAATGGTGTAACCGCTGCCAACAATGTGGTAAACTTTTCTACCACTCACTTCAATAATATCAGGTTTTACTTCTAAAACGGCAACACCTGCATTCATCATGCCATAGTGCATGCGGTAGGTTAATACCTCACCGGCTTTAAAGGCTTTATTGGGGTTAGAGGGTAATTGTTCGGTATTCGAATATGAACCAATAGATTGGGCGATCTCTGATGTTTTGTCAATTTTATTTCCGGCAGAAAACAATGCAACTACCGCCAATGAAATACCAGCTTTAATTGAAATATGTTTAATCTTTTTCATACCTGGTATAGTTCAAATTACGTGCCAAAGAAACAAAGTGTCGCGTATTAAAATTTGTTAAATAAAGATACTAATTCTTTTCGTTTTTCAAAAAGCTCAGCGCCAAGCTCTTTGTTTTTTAATAAACGAAAAATACCAAAGGTTTTCTTTTTAAAAGGTGAGTAATATAAGCCAAACCATCCACTCATAATTAGCACGAAACAAATAAATAATGGTGGAAAAATTGTTTCCGAAAAATGGTAGATGATCGTAAACCATAAAATGTAATTGATCAGAAAAAAGGTCATACCAAATGCAATGGCAAAAGAAGAATAGAACTCTTTATTTTTTACGATTTTTCGGGCTAACATATCAGTGAGTTTATATGGCAGATAGTTGCCAATTAAGGCTATTAAATAAACGGGCGACAACAAAATCAAAAATAAAATCCTCAATATTAATGAAGGATAGGTGATCTTATTCTTATTTTTTGGATTGATCAGCCAATCGCGTAAATTGTTTTCATTAAGGATTTTAAAATAGGCCGCTGCTTGTAACTTAAATTCAGCAAGTAATGCCGGTTTTTCGATCTCGGCAGAATTTACTTTTTCGGTAAGTTGTGTTAAAACAATAAAATCATGATTAAGATCTTTGTAATTTAAACCTTGTTCTATTAATAGATCTTTTTTAAATAGCTCCTCGGCATGATAAACAACCTCATCGTTTTCGGGATTGTTAATGTGCGTAATAAGTTCCTTCATTTTCGGATAAAGCACTTTTAAGAAACTATTATTGGCCTTGGCCGGGTTTAATTTATATTCTTCAATAAAATCTTTTACCAGAATTGGGTCGCCAATGTTATAAAAAGCAGAGCTTCCAAACTTATCCGCCTTACTATAATTAATACCAACAGGCACAACAGTTAAATTATTATTTTCGCCTAAACACTCGTACGAACCAAAAATCATTCGGGAAACGCCTTTTTTAAGAGGTCTAAGACGTCTTTCCTGAATGCAAAGGCCTTCGGCAAAAACGATCACCTTGGCATTCTTTTTTAATAATTGATTTACTAATCTATAGGCTTCTTCATTTTTTTTTAAGCCTTCTTTGCCGCCATCCTGAATTCTAAAAATGGGCACAATACCGATCCTGCTTAGTAACCAAGCTGTTAAGCCGGGTTTAAACGCATCGCCGCGCGCTAAATAACTTAATTTAACGGGGT
This sequence comes from Flavobacteriales bacterium, assembly GCA_040382975.1. GTDB lineage: Bacteria > Bacteroidota > Bacteroidia > B-17B0 > Aurantibacillaceae > Aurantibacillus. The sequence continues at coordinate 7,944 of JBEIEI010000068.1, read as the reverse complement.
AGCTAATTTGACTTATTAAGATTGGGTCGGTAAAGGCATTAGGGTGATTCATGGCAATTATTACCGGACCTTTTGTTTGTATATTTTTAATGTTCTTGCCCTGAATTCTTTTGTAAAAAACAGGTAAAACAAAACTTATCCAATATCGTAAAATATGCCAGATCATTTATTTGAATTAAAGCTTAAAAATAGCTTAATTTTTCACACAAAACTTTTAATATATTGTTAGTAAAATCACCGCATTTTTATAGCCTGTAATCCGCAATTTTTCAGTATATTTAAAAGATAATTAAAAAATAATACAGGAAGATATTTATGTCAGAAGTTTCAACAGAAAAAGAGAATTACGGAGCCGATAATATACAGGTTTTAGAAGGTTTAGAGGCGGTTAGAAAACGTCCGTCGATGTACATTGGCGATACGGGCTTTAAAGGTTTGCATCATTTGGTTTACGAGGTAATTGATAACTCTATTGATGAGGCTTTAGCGGGTCATTGTAAAGAGATCACTGTTTCTATATTAGAAGGAAATTCTATTCGTGTAAAAGATGATGGGCGTGGTATTCCAACTTCAATACATCCAAAATTAGGTGTAAGTGCTTTAGAGGTGGTTATGACCGTTTTACACGCCGGTGGTAAATTTGATAAAGACACTTATAAGGTTTCCGGTGGTTTACATGGAGTGGGGGTAAGTTGCGTTAATGCCTTATCTACACATTTAAAAGCTGAGGTTCATCGTGATGGAAAAATAACCGTTCAGGAATTTAATATTGGTAAGCCAATGTATCCGGCCAAAGAAGTTGGTGATACAACCGATCGCGGAACTACAGTTACATTTACTCCGGATCTTAGTATTTTTACAGTACACGAATATAACTATACAACATTAGCCAATCGTATTCGTGAACTATCCTTTTTAAATAAAGGTATTACAATTACATTAGTTGATGAGCGTCAGTTGGATGAAAATGGTAAACCAATTTCCGAAACCTTTCATAGCGAAGGTGGTTTACGTGAATTTGTTATGTATTTGGATGACGCAAAAGAGAAGTTGATCGAAGAGCCTATTTACATGGAAAATGATAAAGGCGCCATTCCTGTTGAGGTGGCAATGATGTATAATACTTCTTACAGCGAGAATATTCAGAGTTATGTAAATAATATCAATACGCATGAAGGTGGAACTCACTTAGCCGGTTTTAGAAGAGGTTTAACGCGTACCTTAAAAAGTTACGCTGATAAGAACGGTTTACTTAAAAATGTAAAATTTGAAATTAGTGGTGATGACTTTCGTGAGGGTTTAACCGCAGTAATTTCGGTTAAGGTTGCTGAGCCTCAATTTGAAGGACAAACAAAAGGAAAATTAGGAAATAATGAAGCTATTGGAGCCGTTGATCAAGCCATTAGCGAAGCACTAAATAATTATTTAGAAGAACATCCAAAACAAGCACGTACCATCGTAGATAAAGTTATTTTAGCCGCTACTGCTCGTCACGCTGCCCGTAAGGCTCGCGAGATGGTGCAACGTAAAAGTGTTATGAATGGTTCGGGATTACCTGGTAAATTGGCAGATTGTGCAAGTGGTGATCCATTAGCATGTGAGTTGTTTTTAGTTGAGGGTGATTCTGCGGGTGGTACTGCTAAACAAGGACGTAACCGCGATTTTCAGGCAATATTACCTTTACGTGGAAAAATTTTGAACGTTGAAAAAGCATTAGAATATAAAATTTACGAGAACGAAGAGATCAAAAATATTTTTACTGCCCTTGGCGTATTTCGTGGTACGAAAGAAGATGAGCGCGCATTGAATATTGATAAGTTACGTTACCATAAAGTAGTTATTATGTGTGATGCCGATGTAGACGGTTCGCACATTACCACATTAATTTTAACATTCTTCTTCCGTCACATGAAAGAGTTAGTTGAAAAAGGCCACATTTATATCGCTGCTCCTCCTTTATATTTAGTTAAAAAAGGAAAAGATCAGGCTTATTGCTGGAACGAGGCAGAACGCGATGTGAAAATTAAAGAATTTGGCGGCGAAAAAACCGACAGTGTTCACGTGCAACGTTACAAAGGTTTAGGGGAGATGAATGCCATCCAGTTATGGGAAACAACATTAGATCCAACATCTCGCACTTTACGTCAGGTTACTATTGATAGTGCTGCTGAAGCAGACCGTGTTTTTAGTATGTTGATGGGAGATGAGGTTCCGCCACGCAGAGATTTTATCGAGAAAAACGCCAAGTACGCGAAAATTGACGCATAAATTATTAAAGCCCTGAGGATATCCAAAGGGCTTTTTTTTAAATCATTTTTTTAATGAGATCGGAAGTTAAAACACCAACTGAATATTTAGATTCTTTACCCGAAGACCGTAAAGAAGCTTTATCAGAATTAAGAAAAGCGATCTTAAAAAATTTACCTAAGGGTTTTGAAGAGTGTATCAATTACGGCATACTGGGATACGTTGTGCCGCATTCAAAATATCCTAATGGTTATCATTGCGATCCTAAATTACCACTACCTTTCATGGCTATTGCATCACAAAAAAACTTTGTAGCGTTTTATCACATGGGTATTTATGCCGATCAAAAACTGTTACAATGGTTTACAGATGAATATCCTAAACATTCAAAAGCAAAATTGGATATGGGAAAATCGTGTATTCGATTTAAAAAATTAGATCAGATCCCATATAAATTAATTGGAGAATTAGTTTCAAAGATCAGTGCCGAAAAATGGATAGAGACCTATGAAAATAATCTGAAGAGGTGAGTCTCGAAAATAGCCACTAATTTCACTAATTACACAAATTTAAACACCACTTTTAGTGGTTGCTAATTATAGAGGAAATGTTTTTCGTGTGATTTACTACCAACTGAATTTAATTCGGTTGGAATAATTTTCATTATTGAGTTTTGATTAAATATTTTAGTGCAATTCGTTGCTTTATCCCTTTTCAAATCATTTTCTTACCTTAGGCTAATATTTGCTTTCAGGTAAAACCATATTTATTTCTCCTTTAGATTGGGGGTTTGGCCATAGCACGCGCTGTGTTCCTATAATTTCTAATCTTCTTAAAACTAATAAAGTTATTGTTGGGGTTACTGATGTAAACAAACAATTTTTTGATTTGTATTTTCCGGATATTCAAAAAATAAACGTACCCTCTTACGGAATTAAATATTCAAAACTGTTACCGGTTTGGTTAAAAATTTTATTTCAATTTTCAAAGATCAAATCGGTAATTCGGCAGGAGCAAAAATTACTTGAAAAAATTGTAATTGAAAATTCAATTGATGTTGTGATCAGTGATAATCGTTTTGGCTTGTTTAACAAGCAAACAGAAAATATTTTTATTACACATCAAATAAAAATAGTGGCTCCGTTTTTTTCAGGATATGCAACTAAATTTAATCTAAATTACATTCATAACTTTAGCAGAGTTTGGGTTCCGGATCATAAAAACCGATCAGAGCGTTTGTCCGGGAATTTAAGCGATTCAACTGCGGTTAATATTCCAGTTGAGTATATTGGTCCTCAAAGTGCTTTAAGTATCTTTGATCTAGATATAGCAACAATTGATAGGTCTGACTATTTAATTTTATTATCCGGCGTTGAGCCTCAAAGAACAATTTTAGAAAATAGTTTAATAGATAAATTTAAATTTTCTAACAAAAAAATTACTTTAGTGAGAGGGAGTGATACTGAAGTTAAAATAGAAAATAAAAATATATCGGTAATTAATTTTGCCTATGGAGCTGAATTAAAAAAACTCATTTTGAGTGCAGAAACAATTATTTGCAGAAGTGGATACAGTACTTTAATGGATCTAAATTTTCTTAAAAAAGAAAAGCTAATTTTAGTGCCAACTCCCGGTCAAACCGAGCAGAAATATTTGGCGCAGTATTGGAAAGAAAAATTTAACGCTAAGGTTTATTTACAAGATCAACTAACGCAAATTACTTAAAACTCATTCACCCCTTGAACGGTAGTATACTTCATAGTATATTTAACGCCGGGATTAATGTATTTATAAGCGCTATGGGTCATTAATGCAGCTTCGTGAAAACCACACAAAATTAATTTTAATTTATTTGTATAGGTGTTAATATCGCCAATTGCGTAAATTCCGGGTACGTTGGTACTGTAATCATCTGTATTAACAACAATGGCGTTTTTGTCAAGGTTCAGTCCCCAATTTTCTATCGGACCAAGTTTAGGGCTTAAACCAAAAAGAGGAATTAAATGATCTGTTTTTAAGGTAGTTTTTTCTTGGGTTTTTGCATTTATCAATTCAACGCCTTCTAAATTCGTTGAGCCGTTAATAGATAAAATATTTGTATTTAAAAATAAGTTTATTTTCCCTTCTTCTGCCAATTTCATTACTTTATTTACGCTATCAGGTGCGCCTCTAAAGCTTTCGCTTCGGTGAACAAGTGTTAATTCGCTGCAAACGTCGCTTAAAAAAATGGCCCAATCCAAAGCGCTATCACCTCCGCCTGCAATAATCATTTTTTGGTTACGGTATTTTTCAGGATCCAGGATCATGTAATTAACTCCTTTTCCGTTTTCAAATTTCTCAAGGTCTTTTATTTCCGGCTTTCGAGGTTCAAAACAACCTAAACCCCCTGCAATTACAACCACTTTGGCATGAATAGCGGTTCCTAAATTTGTGGTAAGTAAAAAATCTTTTTCGCCTCTTTTCTCTAAAGATTCAACTCGCTCTCCTAGTGTAAAAGTTGGATTAAACGGTTCGGCTTGTTTCATTAAATTATCTACTAGATCTTGCGCTAAAACAGACGGAAATCCGGGAATATCGTAAATAGGTTTTTTAGGATAAATTTCAGATAATTGACCTCCAACCTGTGGTAAATAGTCAATTAAATGACAGCGCATTTTTAATAAGCCCGCCTCAAAAATCGCAAACAATCCAACCGGGCCTGCGCCAACTATAATTATATCTGTAGTAATCATTGTAAAATTTCGGTTAAAGATAGGTATTTACCTAATTGTTAAATTAAAAATTTTATTAAATATGTTTAATTTTTATTTATACCTTTAAACCTAAATAATTAAAATTTAAACATGAAAAAAACATTACTCTCAATTTTCGGAGCTCTTGCTGTGAGTTCTGCTATTGGTCAGGCTAGCGCAAGTTGGTCTGTAACTCAAAATGCTGCATGGCCTAAAGTTTCTACAGGCGTTAGATTATTAAGCGCTGTTGATGCAAACGTTGTATGGGCCCATGGTTACGACGGAACTAATGGTAACACAGGTAGAAATTATAGCTGGTTCACCAAAACCTCTAATGGAGGTAACACTTACACTTCTGGTAACATTTATGCAAGCACTCTTACTCCGGTTGTTGGAGATACTAACTCTTTTAAAATTGCTAGTTTAGAAGGTGTTGATGCTAATACTTGTTGGGTGGCTTCATATTTAAAGCCAAGTCAAAACAAAGGAGCTATTCACAGAACTACAAATGGTGGAACTTCTTGGCAAAACATGACTGCGCCGGGAATGTACACCAACTCTGCTTCATTTTGTAACATCGTTACTTTCGTAACACCATTAATTGGCATCACAATGGGTGATCCACATCCGGGAATTGCAAATGAGTATGAGATCTGGAGAACTACCGATGGCGGTAACAACTGGTCTTTAGTACCGGGTGCAAATATTCCAAACCCTTCTACTGCAAATGAGTATGGTTTAACAGGGGTTTACACTAAGCTAGGTTCAAATAATATTTGGTTTGGAACAAACGAAGGGCGTATTTTCCGTTCAACTGATGCTGGTTTAACTTGGAACGTAAGTACATTAAATGCTATCAGTTCAGTTAATGAAATTGCTTTTAGCACACCATTAAATGGTTATGCTTGGGTTTATGCAAATAACACAACTTTAGAGCAATACCAAACAACTAACGGTGGTGCAACTTGGACTTTGATCGCGGTTGTTAATCCTAACTTAGGATTAAACAATATGTGTGCAATTCCAGGAACAGGAACTTATGCTTCTGCTGGTGCAGGAACGCCTCAAATTATTTCTTATTCTACAAATGGTGGTACAACTTGGACTGATTGGGGTTCAATTGGAATTCAATATTTAACTGTTGATTTTGTTAACGGTACAACCGGCTGGGCTGGTGGATTCAGTGACCCAACAACTATTGGTATTGGTGGTATCTATAAATACACAGGACCTGCTATTACTACTCCTGCGCCTCCAACAGCTGCGTTTTCAGCTCCTCCGTCATTGTGTTCATCAAGTGCTACTGCTGCTTTAGTTAACTCTTCAACAGGAAATCCAACTCCAACTTATACTTGGACTTCTTCTCCTGCTGCTGTTTTTTCTAGTTCTACTGCTGCTAGCCCTTCTGTAACTTTTGCTACAGCTGGTTCTTATACTTTAACATTGTTAGCTTCAAATAGCAGTGGCACTAATACAGCAACTCAAGTTGTTTTAGTTCAAGCTTGTACTGCACCAACAGCTTCATTTACAAGCGCTGCTAATGGTTGTGCTAAAGTAACTTACACTGTAGCTAATACCACTACTGCTTCACCGGCTGCTACTTATAGCTGGACTACAAACCCAACTGCAAGTGTATCTATTTCAAATGCAGCATCTGCTACACCATCATTTACATTTAATGCTCCTGGTGTTTATTCAATTGGTTTAGTAGCTACAAACATTACAGGATCTAATAGCGCTGTAAAGGTAGTAACTATCTCTGCTTGTCCTCCAAATGCTGGGTTTAATATCCCTGCAATTGGTTGTTTAACTACAGCAGTATCTAGTACTAATACTACTACTTCTTCAATTACTCCAATTACTTATAATTGGTCGTCAAATCCTGTAGGAGCTCAATTTTCAAATCCTACGGCTCCTGCTCCGGCAATTACTTTTACTGCAACAGGTAATTATACTGTTTCATTAATTGCAACTAACGCTTCAGGATCAATTACAGCAACACAAACTATTAATATCTCTACTTGTAATAGTATTAACGAAAACAATGGAGTTTTAAACTCTATCAGTTTATTCCCTAACCCAAGTAATGGTGTATTTAATGTTGCTACAACTTTATCTAACGATAATATTAATTACTCTGTAACTAATATTTTAGGAGCAACAATTGCTACCGGTAAATTCAATAGCTCTAAAAACATTGATTTATCAAGTCAATCAAAAGGAGTATATTTTATTACTTTTGAAAACAATGGTAGTAAAATGACTAAAAAGATCATTTTAGAATAATCTTTCATCTGCATAAATTTAAAAGGGGCTTCGAACAGAAGCCCCTTTTTTTATTTCAAAAAAGTAAAACATAATAATGTTTGTTACTTTTGTTTTTTTAATTATTGGTACTTTAACCATTAATTTAAAGTAAATAAATAATAATATGAGCATGCGAATTGTTTTTATGGGCACCCCTGAGTTTGCTGTAGCCAGCTTGGATATATTAATTAAAAATGATTACAATGTAGTTGGTGTTGTTACAGTGCCCGATAAACCTGCGGGACGCGGCCAGCAGATCCAACAATCGGCGATAAAAAAATACGCTGTTGAACATAATTTAAATTTATTGCAACCTGAGAAATTAAAAGACGAAAATTTTATTGCTGAATTAAAAAGTTTAAAGGCGGATGTGCAATTTGTGGTTGCGTTTAGAATGTTACCGGAAGTAGTTTGGCATATGCCAAAAATGGGGACCTATAATTTACACGCCTCTTTATTGCCAAAATACAGAGGGGCCGCGCCAATAAATTGGGCAATAATTAATGGCGAAAAAGAAAGTGGTGTTACAACCTTTAAACTAAAACATCAAATTGATACCGGAAATATTTTATTTCAGGAAAAGGTGAAGATCGAACCGACAACAACCGCCGGAGAGTTGCATGATAAATTAATGCTTGTAGGAGCAGAATTGATCTTA
>JBEIEI010000067.1:0-13284 GCA_040382975.1 Flavobacteriales bacterium | reverse complement strand
TTATTCAGTAATTGCTAATTCAATTTCAACAGTTTCTCTATTCCTTATTTTTACAGGAGCCCCACCACTAACAATACTGGGAGGTGGCACATCATCATCGAAACCAACTGCATACAAATAATAATCACCTTTATAACAGCTTATCTTATAATTTCCAAGATCATCGGCAACTACTTTATCGTCATACAATGAAACGTTAGTGCCAGGAAATTCTTTTGCATTAAATTTTATATAAACAATTGCTTTACCAATTATTTTTGCATGATGCTTTACAGTACCTTTAATTATACCAGTACCGCCCAATTCGTTTTTTTTGCATGAAAAAAAAGTAAGACTTATAAATAATAAACTATAAATTATATGTTTCATTTTTTATTTATTAGGATCAGCAAACCGTCTGTCTGCTAAAAGTTTATAATCTGTTAATGTATTTAAAAAAGCAATTATATCTTGTTTATCTTGAGCAGATAGGGGTAAACCGCTATTTTGTAATAAAGGATCGAGATTGACTAAATTAGGTTTTACATTTGCATAATGATCTAAACATTCTTGTAATGTATTAAAGCGCCCATCGTGCATATAAGGCGCTGTTTTTGCGATATTTCTTAAGCTTGGTGTTTTAAATTTGAATCTATCTTGTGCTTCGCCTGTAATATGTGCCCTGCCAGTGTCATTTATAAATTGGTTTACCGCTAAGCCATTACTTCTGAAGCTAAAATCAGTGAACAATGGTTCTTTATGACACGTGTTACAATTTGTAAGAAATAAATTATAACCTCTAAGTTCTGACTCCGATAATTGAGCGTTGCTTTCGCGGCGTTTATAAATATCAAACTTACTGTTGTAAGAATACATTAAACCCATAAATTGTGCCATTGCTCGTAACATATTTTGACTATTTACGGTCTCGGTACCAAAGGCTTTTTTAAATAAATTTTTATATTTACTTGAAGCCTGCAACTTGGCAATAACCGGATTAACATCAGCGCCCATTTCTAGCGTATTAGAAATTGGGCCTAGCGGCATCACCTCTATATGATTGATACCTCCATCATGCATAAAAAGTGGATGCCAATTTAGATTAAAGATCCCCGGTGCATTTCTTGTTCCTACACGATCGTAAATTCCGTGACTTAAATTATGATCTGCATGGGCAAAAGCCGCAAATTGCTGATGGCAACTGCCACAAGATATTGTACTATCTACACTCAAAATGGGATCATAAAACAATGCTCTACCTAGTACAAATTTATCTTCGGTTATGGTATTTACACTAAACGAATAAACCGGTTGAGGCCAACCTTCAGGTAAAACCTCAACCAAATTATTTGCAGGCAATGGCTCTATTATTTTCGGGTCAACTTTACACGACGCAAAAATTAAAACACCAAACAAAAAAAATATATTCGCAATTCTATTCATCAATTATTTTTAATTTGTAACGTAACCAAAACTAAACATGTCTGCGTAATTATCTGCATACATTTTTGCATTTGCATTAGTAGCCATTTGAAAATATTGGGTTGCAACATCTATTAATATCGGATTTTTAAAAAATTCATTAATATCAACCGATAAATGAACCTTTGGTGTTGTGCCTGAAGATACATTTGCTGTTGGACTGCCGAAATTTAAATTATAATTACGTTGGGTTTTATTTACTCCGGAATAGCCACCAATGTGATACACCAATGACTTGTTAGTGGCGCCTGATTGTGGAGATGTACCTTCTAATTTAAACATGATATAACCACTTGCCCACATCCAATACATTCCGTTTGACTGAGATAAAGCACCAGTTTGAGCGCCTGAAGCACTTCTGGCACTATCTACACCTAACATAAACGAAATAGATTTGTATGACGCAAAAGGCACATTTGTTAATGTTAAAACTGTTGAAAGGGGATTTGATGCATCAAGTAAGTAGTAACTTTCCGGCTCCACAAAAGTAGAGTTATCATTTTTGGTTATCACAATATTACTTATATAATACTTTAACTTACTAACCTTAAATGTATCTAATTTAGGATTTACATAATTTTGATTTAAAACTAAAGGAGTAGTTCCAACTAAGTGGTCGAATTGAATTTTTAACGTGCCTGTTGTTGCAACTGGAGTTGGCTCTGGAGTTGGTTCCGGTTCTTTTGTATCTTTTTTACACGAAATAAAGCCTGTAAATAATACGGCTATGGCTATAAATTTAATTGTTGCTTTCATTTTTAATTTTTTAATAAGTTTTAAGATAAGATCTCATTTAATAAATTTTCTTATCTGTTGAATAAAGTTAGGTAAAATTACACTGAATTATTCATCGCTAAACATCATTTAACACAAAACAAAAACTAAGAAAAGTTAATGTACTGTATAAAATAACATGTTTGCCAAAAATAATAACTTAAAAAAAAATTAAACAGTTGGTGGCTTGAATAAAACGTCTATTTCTCCCTTTTTAAGTCTTGCCTCAAAAGTTGTTTTTATCAGAGAAATAAATGTATTTGGAGGATAAAATTTTAATGCTGTTACAATTGCTTCTTCCGCCTTTGTGATCTTAATTTCAGAATTTGGTGTTTTAGTTGATTGCGGCTCTTCTTTCTCGGTTAAACTAACCAACTCTTTCTCCATGGCGCATTTTCCTTTACAACAAGAATCTTCTTTTTCTTTATTCTCACATAAAACTTCGGCATAATACTCTTGGTTAATAAAATACCCTACACACACTTGCAATTTGGCAAAAATGGAGAACAAAAGAGAAAAAAGAAGTATGGATGCGATCAATCTCACGGCGTAAAATTAGTGTTAAAACGACTAAATTCTCTGTTTTTTAACGTTTTATTAATAAAAATGGTAGTTTTTTAAAAAATCTTATCTTTGCTGCTTAACTAACACAAACTAAAATATGATCTATTTGGATTTTGAGAAACCAATTCAGGATTTAGAGGAAGAAATTACCAAGCTTAAAGAAGTTGCTTCTAAAAGTAAGGTCGATCTTTCTGAAAAAATCAAAGAAATGGAAAGTCATATTACGGCTAAAACCAAAGAACTTTATTCTAACCTTAGCCCCTGGCAACGCGTACAAGTAAGCCGTCACCCAGAGAGACCTTATACTTTAGCCTATATTGATTCGGTTTCAAACAAATCGTTTATTGAGTTACATGGCGACAGAACTGTAGGCGACGATAAAGCAATGGTTGGTGGTTTTGGTGATATTGATGGACAAACTGTTATGTTTATTGGTCAGCAAAAAGGTATCAATACAAAAATGCGTCAGATCCGTCGTTTTGGAATGGCTAATCCTGAAGGATACCGTAAGGCTTTACGCTTAATGAAAATGGCCGAAAAATTTAACAAACCTATTGTTACTTTTATTGATACTCCCGGTGCTTATCCAGGACTGGAAGCCGAAGAACGTGGACAAGGGGAAGCAATTGCACGTAATTTATTAGAAATGGCGCAATTAAAAGTACCGGTTATTTGTATCATTATTGGCGAAGGTGCCAGTGGTGGTGCTTTAGGAATTGGTATTGGAGACAAAGTTTTAATGTTGGAGAACACTTGGTATTCGGTTATTTCACCCGAATCTTGCTCATCTATTTTATGGCGCAGCTGGAGTTTTAAAGAACAAGCAGCCGATGCACTAAAATTAACAGCAGATAATATGAGTAAAAATGGCTTGATAGATGGTATCATCAAAGAACCAATGGGCGGTGCGCACCGTAATCATGAAGAAATTTTTGCAACCGTAAAACAAGAGATCTTAAAGCATCTTGCAACACTAAATCAATTAAACCCTGAAGAAAGAATTGATCAACGCATTAATAAATTTTCGGCTATGGGTGTAGTGCACGATCTAGAAGAAGCAGCTGCTGCTGAATCATAAACATTTGAAATTTAAAATAAAAAATTAATACTATTAAAATTAAAAAAAATGGCAGACACAGGCGATATCAATGTAGGTTCGATCATAAGATTTAATGGCGACATTGTACAAATTACAGATTGGCAACACCGTACTCCGGGAAATTTACGTGCGTTTTATCAGGCAAAAATGCGCAACTTAAAAAACGGTAAACAAACTGAGAATCGTTTTAGAAGTGGCGAAAGCGTTGAAATGGTGCGTGTAGAATACAAAATGATGCAATTCATTTATACCGAAGGAGACTTTGCAGTGCTAATGGACACGACCAACTACGAACAAATACATGTTCCAATAATTATGTTTGGTGCAGGCGGTCGTTTCTTAAAAGAAGGCATGGAAGTAAAAGTAAGTTTTGAAGGTGAAGAACCTATCATCGCAGAGCCACCAACATTTATTGAAGCTGAAATAACCTATACAGAACCTGGTTTAAAAGGCGATACTGCAACCAACACATTAAAATTTGCAACCTTAGATACAGGAACCGAAATTAAAGTGCCTTTATTTTTTAACCAAGGTGATTGGGTTAAAATTGATACCCGCACAGGAGATTACGTTGAGCGTATTAAGAAGTAATTAAATTTGTTGGTTGAGCGAAGTCGAAACCAAAGTAATAGAAACAAAAAAAGCGGGAGAAAATTTCTCCCGCTTTTTTTATTTCTTCATTTTGTCTTTAAAGATCTTTTCAAATTTTTCAACTTTGGGTTGTATCACAAACTTACAATAACTCTCGCTACCGTTTTGGTTGTAGTAGTTTTGATGATATTCTTCGGCCTCGTAATAATTAATATAAGGCGAGATCTCTGTAATTACTGGATTTGGATAAGCTTTCTCGTCGTTAATTTGTTTTTTATATTTTTCGGCTAATTGTTTTTGCTCCTCATTATGATAAAAAACAACTGATCGGTATTGAGTTCCAAAATCATTTCCTTGTCGGTTTAAAGTGGTAGGGTCATGTGTTTTCCAAAACACTTCTAATAATTGGTCAAACGAAATTTTAGACTTATCAAAAATGATCTGACAAACCTCAGCATGTCCGGTGGTTCCGTTGCAAACTTCTTTGTAGGCCGGATTTTTTACGGTCCCGCCACTGTATCCACTTTTAATACTAATAACCCCGTCTAAACGTTGAAAAACAGCTTCTACACACCAAAAACAACCAGCGCCAAATGTAGCGGTGTCAAGGGTTTGATTTGTGGAGTGGATATTAAGATCGCTTTTATTGGTTTCGACATTCATAATAACTTTATTTGGAGTTGATGTTTGAGCGCAAGCACACATAAAAAAAATAGCTGCAACTAATGTTACAGCTATTTTAAAATTTATATTAAGTTGTTTCATTTGATATTATAACAAACTATTGTTGTTTTTGTTCACCTTCCATTTTTTGTTGTCCTTCAACCACTACACCTTTTTTAGGCTTTTTAGGTTTTTTAGGCTTACCGCCTTTTTCACGCCCGGCAAAATCATAGAATTTTTTTGGTTTATCGCTTTTGGTCATTTTAATAGTTCCATCAATATCCCATTCTACAACGGTAAAATTTAGGGCAATTGTCTGATCTTTATCATCCGTAAAGGTAGCCTCAACTTCTAACAAGCGAACCTCAGTGTCGGTTGAATCTGTATAAATAGAATCTTTATTTATACGGTACTTTAACCATTTGTATTGGAATTTATCAAATAAAAAATCGCTAAATAATTTCCCATCTTTAAATTCGAGCTTATCCATGGTTGATTTTTTTGCAGGCGCACCATCTTTAACTTCTGTTAGATTAATATTAAAAATACGCTTATGCAAAGGATCCTTTTCGCCTTTAAATGTAAAACACATAAAAAAGATAACGGCAAGTAGTAAGCCTGAAAATGTAAATATTTTTTTTCTGTTCATAATTGAATTTTGTTAGGTTATATATTTGATCCTCGTTTTTGTTAAAGACGAACAAATATTGAATAACAATTTAAATCTTAATAGTTTTATTATCGTAAAAATAGGAAATTATTATTTACTTAACAGTTAAAATTAATTAACAAAAATGCAACCGCTTGCCGAAAGAATGCGTCCGAAAAACCTCGATGAATACATCGGACAAGACCATATAATCGGCCAAGGAAGCGCCTTACGGAATGCGATCAAACAAAACCTACTTCCTTCAATTTTACTTTGGGGTCCCCCGGGTGTTGGTAAAACATCTTTGGCGTTAATAATCGCTAATGAATTAAAACGCCCATTTTATCATTTAAGCGCCATAAATAGTGGTGTTAAGGAGGTACGAGAAGTAATTGAAAAAGCATCGGATAATAATATTTTTAATCAAAATAAACCTGTTTTATTTATTGATGAGATCCATCGTTTCAGTAAATCGCAACAAGATTCTTTATTAGGTGCAGTAGAAAAAGGAGTTGTTACTTTAATAGGCGCTACCACCGAAAACCCTTCATTTGAGGTTATCCCTGCCCTACTTTCGCGTTGTCAGATCTATATATTAAAAAATTTAGAAGAACAAGAGTTATTAAACCTTATAACTAATGCTTTAAAGGCTGACGAATTTTTAAAAACAAAAAATATTGTTTTAAAAGAACACGAAGCCTTGTTAAGAATAAGTGGCGGCGATGCCCGTAAACTATTAAATGCATTAGAAATTGTAGTTAATAGTTCGGAAGGCGATAAGATAGAAATATCAAACGAATTGGTACTGAAGGTCATTCAACAAAATTTAGCATTATATGACAAGAGTGGCGAACAACATTACGATATTATTTCTGCCTTCATAAAATCAATAAGAGGCAGCGATCCAAATGCCGCTGTTTATTACCTTGCGCGTATGCTAAAAGGCGGCGAAGATCCATTATTTATTGCCCGCAGACTTTTAATTTTATCGAGTGAAGATATTGGCAATGCAAATCCTAACGCTTTACTACTTGCCAATAATTGTTTTAATGCTGTTAATGTTATTGGCATGCCTGAATCAAGAATAATATTAAGTCAGTGCGTTACCTATTTAGCCTGCAGCGCCAAAAGCAATGCCAGTTACATGGCTATTAACGATGCCGCCGAATTAGTTGAAAGAACCGGAGATCTTCCGGTGCCCTTGCAATTGAGAAATGCCCCTACCAAATTAATGAAGAACATGAATTATGGTAAGGATTATAAATATGCACACTCTTTTGAAAACAACTTTGCAGATCAGGAATTTTTACCCGAACAAATTGCTGAAACAAAATTATATGAACCCGGTAATAATGCAAGAGAGCTAGAGCAAAGAAATTATTTAAAAAAATTGTGGAAAGAAAAATACGGTTATTAAGCCTTTTTCAAAAGTCGCAGTTGTACTTGATCAAAAAAAATCCACTATAAAAAAGTCTTAAGCCAAATTTCGGCAGAAGCAACATCGTTAAACACTTTGTTTGGGGTTTTGGGTTTATTTACCTTTAAATAAAAGTTTGCAATTATTTTATAGGCAAGAGTATGGGCAATTACAGCTGTTGCTATGCCTGGATAAGTTTTTTCTAATTCTGCGGAATGATCTCTGGCTTCTTTTGTAATAACCACATCATCAAAAGCATTAAATAAAAAAGGTCGTTTAGTATTACCAAACAGTTGAAGATAAACAATCAACATTCTATCTTGAAGATCGACACCAAGCTCATTACCTTCTTTAAATATTACTTGTATGATGCCGTCTTTTCTACTGTGAATAAGTACTTCGTCTAGTTCAACAGTTTTTTCTTCAAAAGTTCCTAGTTTCATGCTTTTGGCGTTAAAACTAATTTATTTATAATGCAATAAAAAAAATTAGATCAAATAAATATACTTATCCAATCTTACTCCAGTTAGGTCGGTTTTTTTGCTGTAAAACTAATTGCTTTTCGTAGACTTTATTTTTTTCTAATTCAAAATTTACATCCTCATCCAAAACACTTTGAGCGGCTTGCCTTGCTAATTGTAAAATATGACCATCCTGAGCTAAATTAGCCAGTTTAAGGTCCATTACCCCACTTTGCTGGGTTCCTTCAATATCTCCAGGGCCACGAAGTTTTAAGTCAACTTCACTAATTTCAAAACCATCATTGGTACGCACCATTGTTTCCATCCTTAATCTGCTATCTGCGCCTAATTTGTAACCGGTTAAAAGCAAACAATAACTTTGATCGGCTCCCCGCCCTACCCTGCCACGTAATTGATGTAATTGTGATAAGCCAAAACGCTCAGCGCTCTCAATTACCATAACGCTGGCATTTGGAACATTAACACCCACCTCTATTACAGTAGTTGCAACCATGATTTGAGTTTCGCCTTTCACAAAACGTTGCATTTCAAATTCTTTTTGTTCGTTAGTTAATTTACCATGCACTATGCTTATCTGATAATTTGGTGGTGGAAATTCGTTTACAATATTATCATAACCTTGTTGTAAATTTTGATAATCCATTTTTTCGCTTTCTTTAATAAGCGGAAAAACAACATACACCTGTCTACCTAAGGCTATTTGCTCACGCATAAAACCATACACTCTCAATCGATGATTTTCCATAAAGTGAAGTGTTTTTATTGGCTTTCTGCCGGGAGGCAACTCGTCTATTAAACTTGTATCCAAATCACCATACAAGGTCATTGCTAATGTACGTGGAATTGGCGTTGCGGTCATGATCAACATATGTGGCGGCAAACTATTTTTAGCACGTAACTTTGCGCGTTGTGCTACTCCAAAGCGATGCTGTTCATCTATTACCACAAAACCTAAATTAGTAAACTGAACAATATCTTCTATTAAGGCATGCGTGCCAATTAATATTTTTATTTCGCCATTTAATAATTTTGTATGAATAACTTTTCTTTCTTTTGCCTTTACCGAACCGGTAAGTAAAGCAATTTCAACCCCTAAAGGCGTTAATGCCTCCTTAAATGTAACAAAGTGTTGTTGCGCTAAAATTTCGGTGGGTGCCATTAAACAGGTTTGATAGCCGTTATCAATTGCCAAAAGCATACTCATTAAAGCTACCATTGTTTTACCGCTACCTACATCACCCTGCACCAAACGGTTCATCTGCCTTCCACTGCCAACATCTAACCTGATCTCTTTTAAAACGCGTTTTTGCGCGTTGGTTAATTCAAAAGGTAAGTAATTGGTAAAAAAATCGTTAAATAGTGGGCCAACTTTATTAAACACAAAGCCGCGAACCGTTATCGCTCTTACTTTATTTAATTTTAATAACCGAAGTTGGATATAAAATAATTCATCAAATTTTAATCTCAGCTCTGCTTTCTCTAATTGGTCGGCATTTTCGGGACAATGAATATGTTTAAAGGCAGTAAATCTGTCAATTAATTTATGATCTGCTTTTACTTCTTCACTCAATGTTTTTTCGAGATACTGAGGCTGTAATTGATTAATTAATCCACGCATTGTCCTTCTAATACCTTCGCTATCTAATCCTCTTACCTTTAATTTTTCGGTAGAATTATAAACCGCCTGAAAGGCAGATTGCTGACTTAAAAACTCATTAGTTACCGGATCAATATCCGGATGCGCTAAATTAAATTTCCCATTAAATGCAGAGGGTTTTCCGAATACAACATACTCTTTACCTACTTGTAATTTTTGAGCTACCCAGTTATAGCCTTTAAAAAATACTAATTCTATGATACCAGTGTTATCTCTAAAAATAACCACTAATCGTTTAGCTTGCTTTGATCCAACAATTTCTAAACTATCTATTATGCCCTTAATTTGCACGTATTGTAACTCATCGCTAATTTCTCTGATAGTGGAAAATTTAGTTCTGTCAACATACCTAAATGGATAATAGGTTAACAGATCGCGATAAGTAAAAATGTTAAGTTCCTTCTTAAGCACTTCGGCTCTTTGCGGACCAATACCTTTTAAATATTCAATAGGTGTATCTAACATTCTGGTTTAAATTTACTACAACTAGGTTGTTGAAACAATTGAATAAGCTATGGGATTAAAAAGAGTTATAAACGTATTTTTGTTAGAGGATGAAAAAAACACTTATGATATTGTTTTTGTTATTGAATTGTGTTGTTACCAAAGCACAGTTCTTAGACACATTGCATGAGGTTTTTAATAATAAATCTAATATTGACGCTCGCTTAGAATCGAGGAATAGTTTTATAAACAACCAAATAATTAGTGTAAGCGGCTTGCGTTTAGGGGTTGCTTTTCAACGTAAATTAAGAGTTGGCGGAGGTGTTAGTTGGCTAAGGTCTGATTTTAAAGATAATTTTTTAGTACAAAATGAAAGTGGCGAAACGAAGGATATTACTAAATATTTAAAATTGGTTTACCTTGCCTACTATGTGGATTTTGTTTTTTACAAAACCAAACGTTGGCAATTAAGTGTGCCAATTCAAGCAGGATCGGGCTTTTCGTGGTGGCAGGTAAACAAAGCCTATTCCTTTAATAGTCCCGAAAAAAAATATTTTTTGTTTTTGTACGAGCCCGGCATTACTGCACAGTTTAAAGCAACTAAATGGTTTGGGTTTGGAGCCGATGTTGCCTATCGATTTACCTTAAAAAACAACAAAAAAATAGGCGAAAAATTAAATTCGCCTACCTATAGTTTTAAAATATTAATTTGGTTTGACCAACTGTATTATGACCTTTTTCCAAGATCTAAGATCACTAAAAAGTATGGTCCAGCCGTTTGGTAATTAAGATACCTTAACAGCTTCGTAACACTTAAATTCGCCTGCTTCTCCTAAATATTCAGCATCAACATCCACTAAGCCAACTTTCTTTACCTGATCTTTAGTAAGCGGTTTCCCAAGTGTCCAACGGTCGTCAACCAATTTAAGATCAACATCCTTATTGGTTAAAACTTGGTTTAATTGTTTTTGGGTTAAAAATAAAACGCCATCTTCCTCATCTTCGCTTTCGGCATTTAATAATGTACCAACCAATTTTAATTTTGGAACTTCGGGTTTGTATTTAAACTCTAAACCTTCTTGAGAGTTTATTTCTATATAATTTATTCCGGTAATATGAATTTCAGCCATTTTATATTTTTTTTGCAATTTTACTAATAATAGGCAAGTTTAGCAATAAATTGGCTTAAATTTTAAATAATTTGTTATTATTTTTTAGCTATTTCTAAGGTCTTATTTTAAAATTATTGCCCTGCAGACAATGAAAAAGTGAATATTGTACCTTTTCCAACTTCACTTTCTACTTTAATGGATTTTTGGTGGGCCTCAATTATATGTTTAACAATTGCTAATCCTAAACCTGTGCCGCCTTGCTCTCTGCTTCTTCCCTTATCAATTCTGTAAAAACGTTCAAATAAGCGCGGCAAATGATTAGATTCAATGCCCATGCCGTTATCTCTAATTTCTATGATCACATCATCATTTAAATAATTTAAGGCTATTTCTGTAGAGCCATTATCTTTCCCGTATTTTATACTATTGGTAATTAAATTTACTAAAACCTGTCTTATCCTAAATTTATCGGCTTTTACATAAATAGGTTTTTCGTATTTTTTTGCCAGTTCTAATTTTATGTTTCTCTTAGCAGCAATCAATTCTAAGGCTGCATAAATATCCTTTATCAAGTATGCAATGTCAAAAACATCCATATCTAGTTGCATTTCGCCGCTCTCTAATTGTGTTAATGTTTCAAGATCATCGATAATATTGATTAAACGATCGATACTTTTTTCGGCTCGTTTTAAATAATCCATATTAATGGTATCATCCTCTAACCCGCCATTAATCAATGTATCAACGTAGCCTTGAATATTAAATACCGGAGTTTTTAATTCGTGAGACACATTACCTAAATATTCTTTTCGGTAACTATCCAAATTTTCAAAATGTTTTAATTCCATTTCCCGAGATAAGATGAGATCGTCTACTCTCTCTTCTAATTGTGCAAGACCGTCAACTTCTTCGAGTTGATCATGCTTTTGAGGGATTTCTTTATTGAGGAATTTTTTTCGGATCTTTTCTGTAAGAAAATTTATTTTTTTTGTTACAGAAATATAATAGAAATAATACAGCACCAAAAAACCTGTAATAAAACAGATAAATGTAGAAAGCAAAACATAAGCAATATCTATTTTAAAACTGCCAAAATAAAACAACATTAAAAAACCTGTCAAACAAACAAGTGCATTTAATATTCCTAATTTAAAAATGCTGATTGATATATTTTTATTTTTATCCAAAATATTACTCTTAAACGTAAAGTTAATAAAACCTATTAAACTTGTATTCAAAAAAAAAGCGAAGGAAACAATCCTTCGCTTTTTAATACTATTTTATTAAAATTTATCCGGCAAGTACAATTACCTTATTTTTTAAAATTTCTACTACACCGCCCGTAATATCAAAATCGATTTTTGTATTATTTTCATCTATCAATTCAACTTTACCGGCTTTTAAAGTGCCAATTAAAGGGGCGTGGTCATTCAAAAAACCAAAGCTACCTTCAGATCCGGGAAAAACTGCCGATTTAATGGAACCTTCGTACAATTTTTTTTCAGGTGTTATTATTTCTATTTTCATTCTTTTTTGAGATTAAAGATTAAAGAATAAAGATTTTGGTCTTGCGCCTTGTATCCTTTATCTTGAGTCAATATTATTTAGATTCAGATAAGATCTTTTTACCTTTTTCAATTGCTTCTTCAATGCTTCCTACAAGGTTAAATGCAGCTTCAGGATACTCATCTACTTTACCATCTAAGATCATATTAAATCCTTTGATAGTATCTTCAATACTTACGAAAACACCTTTTAAACCTGTAAATTGCTCAGCAACGTGGAATGGTTGTGACAAGAAACGTTGAACACGACGTGCACGGTGAACAACTAATTTATCCTCTTCACTTAATTCATCCATACCTAAGATGGCAATAATATCTTGTAACTCTTTATAACGCTGTAAAATTAACTTTACATTTTGAGCGCAATTGTAGTGCTCATCACCTAAAACTGCAGCAGATAAGATACGAGAAGTAGAATCTAATGGATCTACCGCAGGATAAATACCTAACTCTGCAATTTTACGACTTAATACAGTTGTAGCATCTAAGTGAGAGAACGTTGTTGCCGGAGCCGGATCCGTTAAGTCATCGGCAGGCACATAAACTGCTTGCACTGAAGTAATTGAACCGTTTTTAGTTGAAGTGATACGCTCTTGCATCACACCCATTTCGGATGCTAATGTTGGCTGATAACCTACCGCAGATGGCATACGACCTAATAAAGCAGAAACCTCTGAACCAGCTTGGGTAAAACGGAAGATATTATCAATAAAGAATAAGATATCACGGCCACCTTGCCCAGAACCATCTCCATCACGGAAATATTCTGCCATTGTTAATCCTGATAAAGCCACACGAGCACGTGC
>JBEIEI010000066.1:0-13317 GCA_040382975.1 Flavobacteriales bacterium | reverse complement strand
CGATAATTCTGCACGCTCATTTTGCGGTTTTTGTTTTTCTTCTTCTTCTAAACGTTGCGATAAAAATGTAATATCTTCTAAATTATTATCTAATGCATATTTAATAACGTATTGCAACATTTCTTCTGCAAGATCCATGTTATCTTTCAGCTCATAAAACGCCATCTCCGGTTCTATCATCCAGAATTCGGCTAAGTGACGAGCCGTGTTACTATTCTCTGCTCTAAAAGTTGGACCAAATGTATAAATATCAGAAAAAGCCATAGCAGCTAATTCACCTTCTAATTGACCCGATACTGTAAGGTTTACAGACTTACCAAAAAAATCTTGTTTATAATCAATTGCTCCGTTCTCATCTTTTGGAGGATTTGCAATATCAAAATTAGTTACGTGAAACATCTCCCCAGCTCCTTCAGCATCACTTGAAGTAATGATAGGTGTATGAATGTATAAAAATCCTTTTTCGTTAAAAAATTTATGTACCGCAAATGCTAAACTGTTACGTACGCGAAACACAGCGCCAAAGGTATTGGTGCGAAAACGTAAATGTGCTATCTCGCGTAAAAATTCAAGGCTGTGTTTTTTTGGTTGAAGCGGATATTTTTCAGCATCGCTATCACCAATAATTTCAACCGATGTGGCTTTTAGTTCAACGGTTTGTCCTTTACCTTGCGAAGCAATTAAAATTCCAGTTGCGCTAACAGCAGCACCGGTTGTGATGCGTTTAAGGATCTCTTCCGGAGTAGTAGTAAAATCAACTACAACTTGTAAATTATTATTTGTTGAGCCATCGTTTAAAGCGATGAAGGAATTGTTTCTGAAAGTACGTACCCAACCCTTAACAGTAATTGTTTGTTCGGTTGGTGTAGTTTTTAGAATTTCTTTAATGCGAATGCGGCTCATATAATTTTTTATTTTAAGACTTCAAATTTAAGAAGATTTAGGGATTTATATAATGATTTTTCTGATTTCATTTTTATTCCATTCGTCATTGCGAGGGTTTTTCACCCGAAGCAATCTCAAACACAGTTTGACACAAACCAAGATCCGAGATTGCTTCGCTATCGCTCGCAATGACGGTTTTTACAAATACTTTACCCCACCCTAACCCTCAAATACTCCTCTTCGCTTATTTCATCCGCCATTTCAGAATAATTAGAGATCAGATCACTGATAAAAAGCATCTCCGGAAATTGTTTTGCCTCCACCTCTCTAATGATCTTTTTACTGCCAATGATCTGTATTTCCTCAAAAAGTTTTGGTTGTATAATTTTAAAATAACTCTTGTTATTTTTATACTTACGGTAAACCGGAAAGTTTATATCTTTAAGATCCATGGCAAAGCCCTTTTTAAAATTAATAGCAGAATATGTTCACGAAAATTACAAAGATAATTTAGAACAACTCTGTATTATTTTACCAAATAAAAGGGGTGCTCTCTTTTTTAAAAATTATTTAGCGCAAACCTATGGCAAAACAATTTGGCTGCCAACCATTATAAGCGCCGAAGAATTAATTACAGAATTAAGTGAATTAAAAACACTTGAAGAGATAGATCTTATTTGCCATTTATACGACAGTTATAAAATATGTTATGGCGCAGAGGCTGAGAACTTTGACAGTTTTGCCAAATGGGGACAATTAATTTTACAAGATTTTAACGAGATAGACAGATACCTTGCCGACTCGGAACAATTATATGAAAATCTTAAAGACATAAAAGTCCTTGAGAATTGGAGTCTTGGCGCCGAGACCTTAAGTGAATACCAAACCAACTATTTAAAATTCATGAATAGTTTGGGTGCCATTTACAAACACTTTAGCAATTTTTTACTTTCAAAAAAATGGGCTTATCAAGGTTTGGCTTATAAACATGCCGTACTTAATTTTGATAACAGCCAATATCCTAATAAATTCCATAAACTGATTTTTTGTGGCTTTAATGCTTTAAACGCGGCAGAATTAAACATCTTTAATAAATTATACCAGCAAAAAAAAGCCGATATTTTATGGGATGCCGACAACTATTATTTAAAAGATAAAGATCAGGAAGCAGGTTTGTTTTTAAGAAACAATTTTGCTCTTTTTCAACAACGCGAACCATCTTTTATTCAGGATCATTTTAACGAAGAAAAAAACATTACAATAATTTCGGTGCCAAAACAAATTGGGCAAGCACAAGTAGTAAAACAAACCATTCAAAAATTTATTGATAATAATATTCCTTTAGATAAAGTTGCTGTTGTTTTAGCGAACGAAAAATTATTGTGGCCAGTTTTACAGCAATTACCTGGTGCAGTAGAGCATGTAAACATTACCATGGAATACCCGTTAAGGTATACTTCTACCTACAGCTTAATAGAACAATTATTACAATTGCAACTGAGTTTTTCAAAACAAAACAGGCAATTTAAAACCATTTATCACAAAGATCTTATTGCGCTTTTACGTCAGCCCGTTTTTGGAAGTTATTTAAAAAGTAAAAACAGCAGTTTAAATATTTCAAAAATAATTGATCAGATAACAACCAGAAATATTTCGTTCGTTACTTCAAAAAATTTAAATCAATTATTTGGTCAGGAAAATAATGAAACGCTGGCCTTACTTCAGCCGGTAATTTCTATAAGTGTTTTATGCGATCAATATTTAAATTTACTGCAAGCGATTAAAGAATTATTTATCGCTCAACCTTCTACTAACCAATCAAGTTTAGAGTTAGAATATTTACAAATTATCATTAAAAACTTTAACCGTTTAACAGAGATCATTCAAAAATATCCGCACTTTAACGATGTATTATCTTTTAAACAGTTGTTCACACAAATAGTCGGCAATTCGTCGGCACCCTTTATTGGCGAGCCTTTGCGTGGCTTACAAATTATGGGAGTTTTAGAGACTCGTACCTTGGATTTTGATCATATTGTTTTTGTGAATGTCAACGAAAGTGTGTTACCTTCAGGTAAAACAGTCAACTCATTTATTCCAAACGATCTAAAAAGGGCATTTGGTTTACCATTATACATTGAAAAAGATGCTATTTATGCTTATCACTTTTACCGTTTATTGCAAAGAGCAAGTGATGTTGTAATAACCTACGATAGCGAAACAGATACATTTGGCAAAGGAGAAAAAAGCAGATTTGTTACACAATTGCAATTAGAAATGCAGGTAACACATCCAAATATCAAAATCACGGAAGAGGTTGCCTTATATCCTGATTTTCCTGAAAAATTAGACAATGTAATTTCTATTTTGAAGGACGATGAAGTGTTAGCTCCTATCTATCAAAAAGCAATTAGCGATCAGGAATTCGGATCACTGTCCCCTTCGGGTTTAATTACATTTAAAGAATGTGCGCTAAAATTTTATTTTAGGTATGGCGCAAAACTAAAAGAAACAAAAGAAGTTGAAGAAAGTGCAGAAGCAAATACCTTCGGTTCTATTTTACATTTATGTTTAGAAAATTTATACAAAGATTCTATTGGTAAAATTTTAAAAACTGAAGAGCTTAAAGAGAAATTAAAGTTAGTAGAAAGCACTGTTCACAATAGTTTCACTACCTTTTTTGACAACCCCGAAATTGTTGGCAAAGGCATTTTGCAACAAGAGGTAATTAAAGTTTATGTAGAAAAACTCATTAAAAAGGATATTTCTTTTGTGAATGAGCTTAAAGAAGAAAACCAGTTTTTAACTTTAAAAGCTCTTGAACAAGAATTTTCGGCACCCCTACAAATTGAGATCAAAGGCGTTACAACCACCATTTATATTAAAGGAAAAATTGACAGAATTGACTCACACGAAGGAAAAACACGAATAATAGATTATAAAAGTTCTATAAAAACCTCTGATAAATTTTCGTTTGTTTCATTTGAAGAGTTGTTTACAAATACCGAATACAACAAACAATTTCAACTCATTATGTATGCCTGGTTATTGCATAAATATAAGTATTGTTTGCCCGAGCAAATGCAGCCATGTATTATTCCTTTCAAGAATTTTTTAGAACACCCAAAGTTTCTTTTAAAAGATAAACACCCACTTGTTTTTAGCAACGACTTCTTAACCGATTTTGAAAATGAATTAAAACGTTTTATCGAAACAATTTTTGATCAGGTAATTCCTTTCTCTCAAACAGAAGATACGGATACTTGTGAGTATTGCGCCTATAATACCATTTGTAATATTGCAGTGTAACCACAACCTAGTTGTCCGCCAACACCAAATTCTCCATCCCCACCGTCATTTTCATTAAACCGAATTTGATGAACACTTTATCGTTTTTTATCTCTTCGATTACGCCAATTTCTGTTCCACTTAAAACTTTTACTTTACTGCCAACTTTTAAATTAGGTTTAATACGCGCTATTTTCTTTTCAGAAAAACTATCTAATTTTTTTTGTTTGCGTAATTCCTCTTGTTTTTTTGTTTCAGCAGTAATGCCATCTATAAAACGTTTAATAACGGTTTTTCTATCGCCTTTATGGTTCCAATCGTCCATTAAGCGCAAATATTTTTGTCCGTATTCTGCCAAACGGGCTAATTCAATTTTACGCTCGCGCTCTTTATTTATTTTTTCTTCCCAATTATTAAATAAGGTGTGGTATTTTTCTTTGGCTATTTTTTTTGAAAATTCTTCATGCTCAGCTCTATGCAATTGCTCATCTAATTTTGTTTTTTGAGATTGCACTTCGGCCAACAATCTGTTTAATTTTAATTTATCCTTATCAACTTTTTGTTTAGCCCGTTCAATAATGTGTTTAGGAAAACCTACACGCTCTGCCACCTCAAAAGTATAGCTACTTCCGGGCTCACCAATACTTAAAATGTATTTTGGCTCCAAATGCTCAAGATCAAACAGCATACAACCATTAAAAGTTCCGGGTAATTTTTCGGCTAACAATTTTACATTACTAAAATGAGAAGTAATAACTCCTTTTGTTTTTGAAGTCTCTATACTTTCCAATACTGCTTCTGCAATAGCGCCTCCCAATTCTGGATCGGTGCCGCTTCCAAACTCATCCATTAAAACCAATGTACTTTCGTTGATCTCATTCAAAATGGAGGTCATTGATTTTAATTTTGCACTGTAAGTACTTAATTCATTTTCTATACTTTGCGTATCGCCAATATCAATTAAAATTCTCTCAAAAAAACAATAACTGCTATTGTCCTTTACAGGAATAAGTAAACCACTTTGCAACATCATTTGTAAAAGACCAATTGTTTTTAAAGCAATTGTTTTCCCTCCGGCGTTTGGTCCGCTAATTACCAATACCCGTTGTTCTGCATCTAATTTAACAGTAAGTGGAATAGTTTTTCGTCCGTTTTTTTTATTTTGTAAATACAATAAAGGGTGATAGGCTGAAATAATGTTCAGATCAAACCCTTCTTTAATTTCAGGTAAATTAGCGTTCAGATCAACTGCGAATAATGCCTTGGCTCTCAAAAAATCAACAAAACTCAAACAATTAAATCCCTTTTTAACCTCAGGAATATAGGGTTTTATTAAGGCACACAATTCACGCAAAATTCTGTTTACCTCTCGTTGCTCATCAATTACAAGTTCTGCTAATTCGTTATTTATTGCAATGGTAACGGCGGGTTCAATAAAAATTGTTTTACCGCTTTCGCTTTTGCTATGCACAAAGCCGGAAACTTCAGATTTATGTTCAACCAAAACTGCTAAAGTCCTTCGTCCATTAAAAAAACCTTCTTCGTTATCCCGCAAATAACCATGCTTTCGAAGATCATTAATATGGTTATAAAATCGTTTGTCGCTCTCTCTTCTTTTTTCGCTGATCTGTTTTCGGATCCGGCTCAATTCGCCCGAGGCATTACTTTTTACTTGAGCCTCCGCATCAATAATGCGGTTGATCTCATCAACAACAATATCACAAACAGTAATATTTTCGCTAAGTTCAAATAAGTAGGGCAATGTAGCTTTTTTGCCTTTTAAAAAACGGATCAAAGTATTGATAACCTCTGTTGTTTTTAAAACCAGAAGCAATTGCGTTTCGTGAAGCAATGAACCCTCTAAATTTAAGATCACTAATTCCTCAGTAATATCATCATGATCAACCCCAGGAAAATAGCCATTTGCAGCCAACAACACCTTTATTTCGTTGGTTTGATTTAACTCCTTAACTATCTCGGGAGAAAATGTTTTTGGAAAAATAGTGTCGCATAACAGTTTTGCCTGTTTGCCGCAACATTTTTGTTTTATAAGTTGTATTATTTTATCAAACTGAAGAAGTTCGATGTTTTTATCCGAAACCATGCTATCTACAAATTACAATTTAAATAAATCTTTGTAATAAAACAACAAAGGTAAGGTTTTGTTAGATGTGTCTTTTCCACTATTTTTGGGGTAAGACTAAAAAAATCTAAATGAAGACTGAATTAATTACAAAACTAGAAGAACTGCTAACGAAAGATGCAGGTGAAGTTGCTGCTAATGTGCGTGCTCTGCAGAAAGAGTATCAAAAACTTTGGACAACTGAATTTGAAACCGCCAGAAAAGCCTTTGTTGACGAGGGCGGTAAGCCAAAAGAATTTGAATATGCCAAACAGGCTGAGGACATTGCTTTTGAAGCTTTAGTGGAAAAACACGCTAAAATGAAGAAGGAATTAGACCTTAAAGCTGCGGCAGATCAGGCAAAAAACCTAACTATTAAACTTGAAATTATCTCAAAAATTAAAGATCTGAGCAAATTAAGTGATAATGTTGGTGCAGCTGTTAAAATGTTACAAGAATTACAAACCCAATGGAAAAACACGGGTTCTGTATCGTCTCATAAATACAAAGATGTTCAGGCAGATTATAGCAAAGCCGTAGAAGAATTTTATTACAACCTTAAAATTTTCCGCGACTTACAAGAACATGATCTTAAAAGAAATTTTGAACTAAAATCTGAATTACTTGAAAAGTTAAAAGCTATTCAATCTATCGAGAATATTAAGGAGGCCGAGCGTTTAATTAAAGTTTATCGTAACGAATGGGATGAAATTGGTCCGGTTCCAAACAGTAAATGGGAAATAATTAAACAAGAATACAAAGCCGTTTTAGACGAAACGTATTCAAAAATAAAAACGCATTATACCGGCATTGAAGAGAAAAAAGAAACCAATTTAAATTCTAAGTTGGAATTAATTGAGAAGGCTAAAGCCCTTGTGGCAGCAGCTGCAGAGGGAAATGTAAAGTGGAATGATACAACAGACCAATTAATAGCCTTACAGAACGAATGGAAATCTGTTGGCAGAACTACAGAAAAAGATAACGAAAAAATTTGGGCAGAATTTAGAGCGGTGTGTGATTCGTTTTTTGACAAGAAAAAAGAATACTTTGCAACATTAAACGAAAAATTTGCCGCAAACAGAAAATTAAAATCTGAATTAATTTCAAAAGCAGATGCTTTAAAAACCAGTACAGATTGGCAAAAAACCTCACAAGACCTTATCAGATTGCAAGAAACATGGAAAAAACATCCAAGTAATGGTGATAAAGAAGAGCCAAAATTATTTCACCGTTTCCGTCAGGCTTGTAATGCATTTTTTGAGGCTAAGAAAAACTTTTACGATAATTTAGACGCTTCATTCGAGAGCAATTTAGTTGCCAAAGAAGCTATTTTAGCTCGCTTCAACGACTTTAAATTAGGCTCGGACAACAACGCTAACCGTGAACAGCTAAAGGCGTTTTCAACTGAATGGAATGCTGCAGGAATGGTGCCAATGAAAGATAAAAAGCGTTTAAACGACGCATTTTATAACAGAGTAGATGAGTTGTACGAGCAAATGAATATTGATAAAAAGGAAATTGCCATTATGCAATTTAGAACAAAATTAGACCGCTTGGCAAGTTCTGAAAATGGCGCCGAACTTTTAAGAAAAGAATCTGATTTCCTTAAAAAGATTAGCGACGAAATAAATGGAAATATTCGCACCTACGATAATAATTTAGGATTCTTTAAGAGTTCAAAAGGCAGCAATAGCTTTATGAAAGAAATTGAAGATAAAATTGCAGTCGAAAAAGCAAAGATCGCAGAAATAGAAGCAAAACGTAAATTAATTAATGAGGAGTTAACAAAGTTGCGTGATGCCGATAAACAAAAGGCTGAAGCATAACTCG
Source organism: Flavobacteriales bacterium (assembly GCA_040382975.1). Classification (GTDB taxonomy): domain Bacteria; phylum Bacteroidota; class Bacteroidia; order B-17B0; family Aurantibacillaceae; genus Aurantibacillus. Next base: position 5,192 of record JBEIEI010000066.1, on the reverse strand, counting down.
TTTAAAATATAGGTCAAAAAAAAATCCCCAAGGTAAACCTTGGGGATTTTTTATTTATAAATATGGTGAATTATATTTCTAAAAAACCTTTAACAATTTCTTCTGCCTTTGCGCAAGCTTCTTCTAAATTTTCATTCAAAATAAAAACATCAAAAAGGTCGGCCGTTTTTAATTCCTTCTCGGCTTTGGCAATTCTTCTGGCAATACTCTCAGTACTATCTGTACTCCTCGACTGAAGACGTTCTTCTAAAATTTTAATGCTTGGCGGCATAACAAAAACACCTAAAGCATCGCGCTTAAATTGTTTTTTTAAGTTTAACCCACCCTCCACATCAATGTCAAAAATAACGGCTTTTCCTTTTGCCCAGATCCTCTCAACTTCAGCCTTTAAGGTGCCATAATGCGTTCCTGCATAAACTTCTTCCCACTCCAAAAATTCATTATTAGCAACGCGAGTTTTAAATTCTTCTTGGGTTAAATAATAATAATCTTTCCCATTCTCTTCCACTCCGCGCTTTGGTCTGCTAGTTGCAGAGATCGAAAACTCAATATGTTCTGGAAAAGTTTTTAAAATGTGCCTTACCAAAGTGGTTTTGCCTGAGCCCGAAGGGGCAGAAAATATGATTAGTTTACCATTTTGCATGTGCAAATATAAAACAAATCGCTCAAATTCATAAAGAGTCGGGTTTATCTCGTTAACATACCATAAAACACCCCTGTTATCCTATTCAATTGCCACTAATATAATAATGCTGCCATTAATGCCAAATTCTCTTATTTTTGTCTTACCTAAATTACATGAAAAAACTACTACTTTTTATAGCCATATTAATCACATTTTCCATCGGAGCTCAAGCGCCGGGCGGAGGTGGGAATAAAGATATGATGAAGGCCCTTAAAGACATTAAAGGTCGCGTTTACGGCAAAATAATTGACGCCAAAACTAAAAAACCGGTTGAATTTGCCTCGGTTGTTGTTTTATGGTACAACAAGGATAGTTTATTGGGAGGTTCATTAACAAGAGAAAACGGCGAATTTAATATTGAGAATCTGCCGGCTATGGGTGGTTTTAGATTTAGAGCAACACAAATTGGTTACAAACCATACGAAACAAAAATTTACATTCAATTACCAAATAAATTAGAACAAGATCTTGGAGATATAAAATTTGATGTAGATCAAAAACTTTTAAATGAAGTAGAAGTTGTTGCCGAAAAAAATGCAGTAGTCATGTCGATAGACAAACGCACCTATAATGTTGATAAAGATATTTCTATTCGAGGTGGCACAGCGGCAGACGTTATGAAGAATGTTCCCGGTGTTACTATGGATGCCGAGGGCAACGCTCAGTTGAGAAACCAAAGCCCAACAATTTTTGTAGACGGAAGGCCATCTAACCTAACACTTGTTCAAATTCCTGCCGACCAAATTGATCGCGTGGAAATTATTACCAACCCATCTGTAAAATTTGATGCCAACACCACAGGTGGTATCCTAAATATTATTATGAAGAAAAATTTAAAACCCGGGTACAACGGGATGATCATGGCAAACGTAGGTACCGGAGATAGGTATGGTGGCATGGTTAATTTAAATGTTAAGGAAGGTAAGTGGAATATTTCTACCATGTACTCGTATAATCAGGCAATAAACAAAACTGCAGGTTTTACTAACCGAACTCAACTAGATAGCCTTGAAAACCCATCAGGTTATTTTAAACAAAACAACCAAACAAATTTTACAAATGCATTTAACTTTGGCCGATTAGGCATAGATTATAGTATCAATAACCGTAACACCATTTCGCTTAATGGAATGATAATGGGCGGTAAATTTAACACCCGTGATGAACAATCATATGAGGTATTAGATAAAAACTCCGTTCTACTTTTAAATGGCGGACGATTAAATGATCAGCAAGCTGCATTCCAAAATTACAACGCTCAGTTACTTTACAAAAAAACATTCCCAAAAGCCGGAAAAGAATTAACGATGGACGGCAGTTATAACAAAACGGATTCACGTAATGGTTATTTATTTTCGACCGACACATACGCACCAAATTATCCTGACACTATTTCAGACACTTACCAAAAAAATATTGGTGCAACAAATGCAGGCCAATTTGTATTTCAATTAGATTACGTAAACCCCTTAAGTGAAACAAGAAAATTTGAAGCCGGCATTAGGTCCTTTTACAAGAATTCATTAACAGGTAACAATACTTCCAATGCATTTCGCACACAAGATATATTTACAAAAGACAGCATCATGAGTAACAATTATGTTATTGATGATATGGTTAACGCTGCTTATGTAAATTATAACGATAAGATGTTTTGGGATATTTCCTATCAGGCTGGTTTGCGTTTTGAAGCATCTTATTACAAAGGAAATATTACAGATAAAAAACAAACATTTTCATACCAATACCCATCTAGCTCTGAGGATCTTTTGAAATCATTATTTCCGGGAATTTACTTCTCTAAAAAATTAAAAAGCAATCAAGAGCTACAATTAAATTTCAGCCGCAAAATTAGTCGTCCGAATTTTTTCCAATTAATGCCTTTTATAATGTTTGCTGACAAGCAAAATATTCGTATTGGAAACCCTGAATTAAGACCTGAGTTTAAAAATATTGCAGAGATTAATTATAACAAAACATTTACAAAAGGAAGCTACTTAGGTTCGGGCTATTTCCGTTACGAAGAGCAGCCAATTACAGACGTTGCTTATCCATCAGAATTTGACCCTTCGGTTTTAGTAAACACCACCGTAAATGGTAAAAGCAGTATTCGTTACGGAATGGAGCACACTATTAAATTCACCTTTTTTAAAAATTTAGACATAACCTTAAATGCAAATGCGTTTTATATATACATCAACGGCACGGTTCTAAAAACCGAGCCTGACGTAAAAGCAGAAGGTTATGCTTACAATGCCAAAGCGATCTTATCTTATAAATTTCCTAAACAATTAACTCTACAAGTAAATGGAAATTATGAATCTCCAAGGATCTTATTACTTGGATATACCATTCCTGTTTATTCAATGGATGTATCAATAAATAAAATGTTTGGTACAAAATGGATAGTAAATGCATCCTTAAGCGATGCCTTTAATACTCGCAGAATGGGCGCGCATTATGAAACACCATATTATATACAAGATCTTTCAAGAAGAAGAGAATCACGCTTTGTAAAGTTATCTGTTACTCATTTATTCGGAAAAATGGATGCCTCGATCTTTAAACGTGGTAAACAAATGAAGGGAATGGATCAAGGCGGAGGAAATCAAGACGGTTTAGATTTTGGAAAATAAACGATGACACACTGCATTAATATTGAAGGAATAAAATTATACGGCTATCATGGTTGTTTGGATGAAGAAGCCAGAATTGGGGGGAATTACATTGTAGACGTATATATGACCACCGATTTTTCTGAGGCCGCTAAAACAGATGATCTTACAAAAACATTGGATTATTGCACCGTTTACGAAATAAGCAAAGCCGAAATGGCAATTAGAAGTAAACTCATAGAACAAGTTTGTGAGCGTATTTTTACTAAAATAAAAGCTGAATTTTCTACTCTAAAAACGTTGCACGTAAAAATAACCAAGTTGCTACCTCCCATGAATGGCAATGTTGATATGGTAAGTGTAGAAATTAAAGATTAAACTATTTGGTAGATCTTCCCCCCAAGGCAAGTTTTTAAATAAATCGTATCTTTAGGCGGTGAGACCAACTGCATATACCCAACAACAAATTGATACAGAATTTTTAACCCTTAATGATTGGAACATTTCTTCTAATATTCTATCAAAAGAAATTATGTTTAGAAATTTTACGCAAGCTTTTGCTTTTATGACACAGGTTGCTCTTGAAGCAGAAAAATTAGACCATCACCCGGATTGGACCAATTCTTACAACAAAGTTTTAATAAACTTAAGCACGCATGATGCAGGCGGCCTTACTGAATTAGATTTTAAATTAGCAAAAAAAATAGATAAAATTATAGAAAATGGATTTTGATAACACCTCAGATACCGACCTTTCCGAATTAGGAGAATTTGGTTTAATTAAACACTTAACACAACACATTGAGCTCAATCAAGCATCTACCATAAAAGGCGTAGGTGATGACGGTGCAGTTATTGACAACGGCAATTTACAAACCGTTATCACAACCGATATGTTAGTAGAAGGCGTTCACTTTGATCTTACCTACGTGCCATTAAAACATTTAGGTTATAAAAGCGTGGTGGTTAATTTAAGTGATGTGTATGCTATGAATGCAGAACCTCGTCAGATCGTAGTTTCTATTGCCATTTCTAATCGCTTTAAATTAGGGGCTTTGGAGGAATTGTATGCCGGAATGCTAATGGCCTGCAAAAAATACAATGTTGATCTTATTGGCGGCGATACTACATCGAGTTTAACAGGACTTGTAATTAGCATCACTGCCATTGGAGCAGCAAAAAAAGAAGAAATTGTTTACCGCACCGGTGCTAAAGAAGGAAATTTATTATGCGTGAGCGGAGATCTGGGCGGTGCCTACATGGGCTTGCAAATTTTAGAAAGAGAGAAATCTGTTTTTAAAGAAAACCCTAACCTTCAACCTGACCTAGAAGGTAAAGATTATATTTTAGAGCGTCAGTTAAAACCAGAAGCAAGAAAAGATATTTTTGAACTATTTAAAACATTAAAAATACAACCAACCTCCATGATAGATGTGAGCGATGGCCTATCATCTGAGATCCTTCATTTATGCACGCAATCAAATGTTGGTGTTGACCTTTATGAAGAAAAAATCCCGATAGATCCTTTAACTTACAACACAGCTTTTGAATTTAATTTAGATCCAACACTTTGCGCATTAAGTGGCGGCGAAGATTATGAATTACTTTTTACGATCGATCTTAGTGATTATGAGAAAGTAAAAAACACAATTGATTTTACCATTATTGGTCATATCACTAACGAAGCAAAAGGCCGCAACATGATCGCAAAAGCAGGATCGGTACATGAACTAAAAGCCCAAGGATGGAATGCCTTACTAAAAAAATAAATTAATTTTAAACAAATAAAAAAGCTGGTAACCTTTAAAGGTTGCCAGCTTTTTTATTTTGATTGTTTTATTATTTTCTGCGATTATTTACTTTTCTCAATTTCAAGGCCAAAATCCATTATT
>JBEIEI010000065.1:0-13370 GCA_040382975.1 Flavobacteriales bacterium | reverse complement strand
TCCAATTCTACCTCCACCGGCTTAAACCGCGCGCGTTTTAATTGGTACACCATCGATCCCATGTTTACTCGTTCGCAAAGCGGAACAACACCAGGCTATTATAACAACCAGATTTTTTCAAATAATATGTGGCGCCAGGTTTTTGAAACCGAATTATTTCCGGGCAAAACACCTCCTAACGGTCAGCAGGTTGTATTACCTGTTTTAGATCTTGGTTTTTATCCGGGAGAGCGTGGACCATATAACTATGATGTAAATCCAACTGCGATTTCTTCAGGTATAAATTTAGACGGTACTTTAAAAAAGCCTGAAAGCAGATGGGGTGGTGTTATGCGCAGGCTAGAGACCAACGATTTTCAAGCTGCAAATATTGAATACATTCAGTTTTGGATGATGGATCCGTTTAATGAGGATTATGATGTGGAAACGCATCCGGATTTTGATAAAACAAAATTACCGGTGGGGGATATGTACATCAACTTAGGAAACATTTCAGAAGACATTGTAAAAGACGGGCGAATGGTATATGAAAATGGTATTCCCGGCCTATCTTCTTTTTCGAGTAATTTACCAATAGATTCTAATAATGTTGCCAACATTCCATTAATTCCGCCAACGGTGAATGCGTTCTCGCAAGACAATAATGACCGTGTTTTTCAAGATGTTGGTTATGATGGTTTAGGTGATAATTACGAAAAGTATAGATTTAGAGCCGCCATTGCCGATATGCAGGCCGGTTCATTTAGTCAGGCGGCTAAAGATGCTTTCTTTGACGACCCTTCAACGGATAGATATAATTTTTTTAGAGATGATGATTATGATGAGGCAAAGGCAAGCACCTTAGATCGTTATTCAAAGTATAATAATCCTGAAGGGAATTCACCAACTGAAGCACAGTACAACAACGCAAATCCTAACGGAGGTAATTATTCTACTGCAGCAAGTAATTTACCAAATATAGAAGACGTAAATAGAGATAATACATTAAGCGAAACTGAAAATTATTATCAGTACCACATTAAAATTAGCCCTAACGACATTAATCAGGCCTCTGTTGGTACAAACTTTTTAGTAGATGCCTTTAATGGTACTGCCGATTTTGGCGGCATTAATAAAAATGTAAAATGGTATCAGTTTAAAATCCCAATTTCTCAATTTGAATCGGTTGTTGGTGGAATTGAAGGATTTAACTCTATCCGTTTTATGCGTGTTTACATGAAAGGTTTTGAAAGACCGGTACTTGTTCGTTTAGCGCGTTTTGAATTAGTGCGTGCAGATTGGAGACGTTATGCTTACGATCTAAAACAAACCGGAGAATATATTGCAAACGATGATAATTCTACAACTTTTGATGTTTCGGCTGTGAGTTTACAAGAGAATGGAAATAAAACCCCTGTAAATTATGTTTTGCCTCCGGATATTCAGCAGCAACAAAATGTTCAAACAACCAATTTGGTTTTACAAAACGAGCAAGCTTTGCAGATAAGAGTTTGTAATTTAAAAGATGGCGACAGCAGAGCAATATTTAAAAATGTCGACTTGGATACACGTATGTTCAATAACATTAAAATGAATGTACATGCCGAAAAACTGAATGATATTCCTTTAAATGACGGTGATCTAACTTTGTTTTTTAGAGTAGGTACCGATTATAATAATAACTTTTACGAATACGAAGTGCCCTTAAAGCTCACCGCAAAAGGAGTTTATGATCCTAATAGTATTGATGATCGTTATGCTGTTTGGCCTGCCGACAATGAGATTAATTTTAAGTTTAGTGATATTAGTGAAGTTAAGCGTTTGCGAAATGAAGATTTAGGTTATTTCAGTAATTTAAATCAGTTAAGTAAACCATACGTTAAAGATTTTGGTGGCTATAAAATATCTGTGGTTGGTAATCCAAATTTAGGAACTATTAAAAGTGTTATGGTTGGTATCAGAAACGCGAAGGGTGTAGATAATTTAGCACACTGCGTTGAGGTTTGGGTAAACGAATTACGCTTAACCGAATTTATTAATAAAGGCGGCTGGGCCGCTACAGCTCAGGTGCAGGCAAAATTGGCCGATCTGGGAATGCTATCAGTGGCTGGAACATATAAAACACCTTTTTGGGGTGGGGTTGAGCAAAAAATAAATGAGCGTAGTAAAGAAACCAATTTAAATTGGGATGTTAGTAGCACAACTAACGCTGGTAAATTTTTTCCAAACAAATGGAAAGTAACTTTGCCAATTTTTTATAATTACGGACAAACAGTTGTAACACCTTTATTTAATCCAATTGATCCGGATGTGAAAATGACGGATTTTGATAAAAGTGAGTATATCTCTGACGCACAAAAGAAAGATATTAAGGATCAAGTACTAGATTTTAGTGAGCGTAAAGGGTTTAACTTAACCAATGTTAGAATTGATGGCTTTAAACGTAAGGGCGCTAAGCCTATGCCTTGGGATGTAAGCAATTTTGCTGTTACCTATGCTTATACCGAATTATTTAAGCGGAGTATAAACGTTGCCTATAATATCAATCGTCAATACCGAGGTAATATTCAATATGCATTTAGTTTGCAAAACCCTTTCACCATAAAGCCGTTTGCTAAAATGAAAGTGTTTCAAAATAAGTGGTTTGCTTTGATCAAAGATTTTAATCTACAATTATTACCAAATAGTTTTGGAACCTCTGTTGATTTTAATAGAAGTTATGCAGCGCTAAAAAACAGAGATATCACAAGTTTTTATGCGGGGGCTACAAATTTTGAGAATCCGATTTTAGTAAATAAAAATTTCTTGATCAATCGTTCTTATAACTTGCGTTGGGATCTAAGTAAGGCTATAAAATTTGATTATATGGCCAGTAATGAAGGTCGTATTTTAGAGCAATTTGGCGAAGTATTCAAAGAAGATAAAGCATTCCGCAATGATGTTGTTAGTACCTTTATGAATGGAAAAATTGATACTTTAACTAAACAACGTATCGGAAAATTTGGTGAGAATACCATGTATCGTCAACAAATGAATTTAAATGTAAACGTACCTTTAAACAAGATTCCGCTCCTAGATTTTTCTACTGTTACTTACAGATTTGGCGGAACCTATACATGGCAACGCAGACCATTTGCTGCTAATGATAGTATTGGTAACACCATTCAAAATACTAACTCGCACAATATTACAGGTAATTTTAATTTAGTGCAGTTGTATAATAAGATCCCTTATTTTAAACGTTTAAATTCTAATCAAGGTAAAAATGCACCGCTTATAAAACCGGGCAAAGGTTCTACAAGTGCTAGTAGCGCTGCAGACACAACCAAAAAGAAATCTAGCGATAATAATTTTAAAGATATTGGTGAGTTTTTGGCTAGAGGTATAATGATGATCAAAAATATTTCGGTTAGTTATCAATTACAAGGAGGACAAGCATTGCCTAATTTTTTACCAAGTTCACAATATGTCGGTATGGATTTTGGAGCAAACCAAGCCCCCGGATTTTTATTTACAACGGGTTTACATGATGATAAAATAAGACAGAATAGCGCTAAGAATGGCTGGCTATCAACCTTACCACTTCAAACAACACCGTATATTGAAACTAAAAATAAAACTTACACCTATCGTTCGAGTGTTGAGCCACATGGTAGTTTAAAAATTGAACTAAATGGTAATTATACAAAGTCAAGTAGTATAAGTGAATATATGTTATATGATCCGGCGAATGCAAAGCCTGGAGACAATGGATTTGTGTTTAATCAAAGCAGAAACGAAACGGGTAATTTTAATATTTCTACGTTTACTTTCTTTAGATCTTTCGCAGATAAAAGTTCTGATGTAAAATCTTCTTTGTTTGATGAGTTTAGGTTAGTAAGATTTGATGTGGCAAAAGAATTAGGTGCCGCTAATGCTGCCTCGCCAACTAATCCTTTAGGTTCTACGGGCCAAATTCAATATGTAAATTCACAAAGTGTAACGGTAAGTTATGTAGATGGTTATCAAGACAATCAACAGGACGTTTTACTTGGCGCATTTTATAGAACCTATACAGGCAGAAATATAAAGAAGTACAGCACTAGAAATATTTTTCCAACTACACCATTGCCAAACTTTACTATTAACTGGGATGGTTTAGGTAAGTTGTCTGTTTTTAAGAAAACCTTCAGAAGTATCACTGTACGTCATGGTTACAGAAGCAGTTATAATATTAGTGGTTTTTCAAACAATATTTTATTTACAGGAACAGGTGATCAATCAATAGATAGAGCGCCGATATCAGTATCTTCAGGTACAACGGCATTAAATTCAAACTTTGTGCCTTATTATAATATTAATGCTGTTACAATCACAGAGGCCTTTGCTCCATTAATAAAGTTCGACTTTCAATTTGTTAAACAGGGTTGGAGTGCCAATGTTGAAACTAAGCGTGATAAAACAACCAGTTTAAATATTACAGGGCCGCAAGTGATAGAAACTAAAGGACAAGAATACGTTGTTGGTTTAGGGTATATGTATCCTAAATTAAAAATTAAAGGTTTACAGATCCAAGGCAAGGTTTTAGAAAGTAATTTAATGATTAAATTAGATGTGAGCTATAGAAGAAACCTTTCTGTTATTCGCAGGGTTTCTGATGGTATAAGCATTCCTACGGGTGGAACAGATATCATAACCCTTCGTTCCTCTGCCGATTACCAATTAACTCCAAACATCAATTTAAGATTGTTTTATGATTGGATAAGAACCAAGCCGCAAACATCAGCTTCTTTCCCAACAGCTAATGCTACCGGAGGATTTAGTTTAAGGATCAACTTCCAGTAGAAACAGCTGATTTTTTAGCCACGAATTTCGCTAATTAACACAAATCATTCCAAATAAAGGGTCAAATGGCAATGTGCATTAATATTTAATTCAATTGTCATTCCAAAGAAGGAGGAATCTTGGCCGGAACAGATGCTTCCCTCGTCAGCATGGCAAAACATTAGGTTCTTTTTTTCACTTTGGTATAAATTGTATATAGTCTTTGAGTCTAAATTACTCCAATTCATGGTTTTGGAGCGGATATAATTTTTTTCGTGAAAATTCGAGGAATTCGTGGCTTTAATTCAAACAAACAATTACATTTGTAGCTCAAAAAAACACTAATATGAATTTTCCAGCAGATTTAAAATACACAAAAGACCACGAGTGGGTAAAAATTAACGGTAGCGATGCTACGATCGGAATTACTGATTTTGCTCAACGTGAGTTGGGAGATATCGTTTATGTTGATGTAAATACCATTGGCGAAACGGTAGAAAAAGATGCAGTTTTTGGAACAGTAGAAGCTGTTAAAACTGTTAGTGATCTTTTTATGCCTTTAACCGGAGAAGTGTTAGAAGTAAATAAAGACATTGATTCTGCACCTGAAAGTGTAAACGCTGATCCTTATGGAAAAGGTTGGATGATCAAAATTAAATTTACAAACGCTGCTGAAGTAAGCGAATTATTAAGCGTTGAAGATTATAAAAAATTAATAGGCGCATAATTTTTGCGTTTAAAATTTAAAAACCCTTTCTTGTTATGCATGAAAGGGTTTTTTATTTAGCAATTTGTCAGTTCGAGTAGCGAAGCGTATCGAGAACAATTAAAAACCTCTCGATACTCTTCCGCTAACGCTTCAGAACTCGAGGTGACAAATGATTCGGAATTACAATAATGAAAAAAATACTTTATAAAAATAGTCCTGTTTTTGCATTTTTATGGGCGACCATTATTTTTGCTTTATGCGCAACACCCGGCCAGTTTATTCCGAGCGCTAACTGGCTCGAGTTATTAAGCTTTGATAAGTGGGTGCACGCATCTATGTTTTTTATATTATGTAGTTTATTGTTTTTAGTGGTTTTAAAATATGATCTATCAAAATTATGGATGATCGTGTTTTTTGTTTCCGGTGTTTTATATGGCGGACTATTAGAAATAATGCAAGCCCAATGTTTTACCAACCGCAGTGCCGATTGGCAGGATTTTGTGGCCAATTCTTTTGGGTGCGTAGTTGCCATTCTTGTTTTTAAAAAATTGAAAAAGACCTTTGTTAATTCAGTGATAAATTAATGTTTCGTCCCTACGGGACTTTTTCATCCGTTTTATTTTTCATCTAAAGATATTTAATCCCTACGGGATAAAAGAGAAGTGTTTTAAAAACAGACTTGTCCCATAGGGACAAAATATTTATAAAGAGTGAAATCATTTAGTTTAGAAGTCCCGTAGGGACGAAATAATTGAGCGGAAAAACAGTGAGGGCGACCTTATGTTCAAACTTATCTGATATATAAAAAAGAAAACAAAAAAGCCCCTTTCAAATGCATGAAAGAGGCTTTTAAAATTTATAAAAATAATTACACAGTAACTTTTTCGCCTTTTAAAACAGCAGCCATTGTTTTACCAATTTCTGCAGGGCTTTCGCATACAAAAATTCCGCATTCGCGCATAATTGCCATTTTAGCTTGTGCTGTATCTTCAGCCCCACCAACAATTGCACCTGCGTGACCCATAGTACGTCCTTTTGGAGCAGTTTGTCCGGCAATAAAACCAACAACCGGTTTTTTATTTCCATTAGCTTTTATCCAACGAGCAGCTTCTGCTTCGTAGTTACCACCAATTTCACCTATCATAACAATAGCTTCAGTTTCAGGATCGTTCATTAATAATTCAACGGCATCTTTAGTTGGCGTTCCGATGATCGGATCACCACCAATACCAATAGCAGTAGTAACTCCTAAGCCTGCTTTCGCAATTTGATCAGCTGCTTCGTAAGTTAAAGTTCCACTTTTTGAAACGATACCAATTTTACCTTTTTTAAATACAAAACCTGGCATGATACCAACTTTTGCTTCGCCGGCAGTAATAACACCCGGGCAATTTGGCCCTATTAAACGGCAAGCTTTTCCTTTTAAATATTCTTTTACATAGATCATGTCTTTAACAGGAATACCTTCAGTAATACAAACAATTACTTTAATTCCTGCATCATCAGATTCCATAATAGCATCAGCAGCAAACGCAGCCGGTACAAAAATGATCGATACATCAGCACCAACTTTTTGAACCGCTTCGGCAACAGTATTAAAAACGGGGCGATCTAAATGGGTTGTACCACCTTTTCCGGGTGTAACACCACCAACTACATTGGTTCCATATTCTATCATTTGGCCCGCGTGAAAAGTTCCTTCGCCACCGGTAAATCCTTGTACAATTACCTTTGAATTTTTATTTACTAATACTGACATAATCTTAATTTTTGAGTTACGAATATACCCACTAATTTGCATTTTACCAATAAAATATAAGGCTATAAAATTTTAATAATTTTAATCTAACATTTACTTCAAAAAAGCTACCTTGAAGCCCTAATTGGAACATTTCATAGAATTATATACAGATGGCGCAGCCAGCGGAAACCCCGGTCCGGGTGGCTTTGGGGTGGTTTTAAAGTTTAAGCACCACCGCAAAGAAATGAGCGCCGGCTTTAAATTAACCACCAATAACCGGATGGAATTATTGGCCGTAATTGTGGGTTTAGAGAGCGTTACCAATAATGATCTTCCGGTTAAGATATACTCTGACAGCAAATATGTGGTAGATTCTATTAATTTAAAGTGGGTTTTTGGCTGGCGAAAAACCGGCTTTAAGAATAAAGCCAATGTTGATCTTTGGAAACGTTTTTTAAATATATATGATGCACAAAAACATCATTTTTTTTGGGTAAAAGGTCATGCAAGTAATGCAGAGAACAACCGGTGCGACGAATTGGCGGTTATGGCTTCGAAAAGACCAAACTTACCAAGAGATGAGGGCTATGATGCCATTAAAAGAGGTGGGTTACTTGATTAAAAACGCCACTAATTACACCAATTTCACAAAATTATTATTTATAAAATATGGGTTATCCTTTTTTATTTGTGTCATTTATTGTTCAAGCGATTTATCCCTTGAACAAATTATTTTACTAATTGAGTGATGATAAAAATGAAAAATAATTAGTGGTATTAGTGAAATTCGTGGCTTTTTTATTTAAACAATTACCTTCCATTATTTATATACACTCTGCCTTCTCGCCAATAATCAACTGCCGTATAATAAGGATCTTTAAAAAACTGCGAGCGTTCTAAAATATAATCGTTGTCGCTAAACGGATTTTGTGTTTTATTAAATACAAAACGTGTTGCATTCGGACTGTTTTCAGGGCCATACACCCATATTTCGGTTTTACTGCTTTTATAAATATTGGTTGGTGTGCCAAAAATAGTAAATATCATTCCTCTATCCGTTTTCCAGCCTTGTGTGTAGCTGGTGTAATACTTATTTGCTTCTTTAACTCTACCGTAATATTTTTTTAATAATTCTCTGGCGCGTTCTTTGCTGCCGGCAATGGTTATCCAAAAATTGTCAATTGCTGTTTTTTTATCGGGTGATGCTTTACACGAATCAAATTCTGCTTTACTCATTAAATAGCGCGTGCAATTGATCATCTCATCACTATTACTAACTCCCGGAAAAGTTTTATCGTAGGTATATAATGTTAAACCCTCTGTAACGTTTGGATTTGATGTAATGTGCAAAAATCCGTAGCGTGGCATGGTGAGTTGAAATTGATTTTTACTAAGATCCATTTTAAAAATACTATCCGGTTTATATTTAAATTCATCCGGAACCTTTGTGGAAAAAGGAGGAAGGGCAGGTCCAAATTCTTTAAAAAAGCAATTCACGGTTATTTGAGTAAGCAAGGGGTCTGAGAATTTAACCACCACCGTTTCATCTTTAAAAAAATTAGTTTTAAATGAAACGGTGTTGTTGTAGGTGATCAAAAAATTTTGATCTGTAAAATTATTTTTTTTGTAAATATTTAATCCTTTACTGTATTTAATTTTTTTATTGAGATCATAAACCTGAATTTCTAAATAATAATCGGCGTTGTTTTTTACTTTTAAATTAAATTTAGAAATTATAGATTTAATTTCAACAGTTTCATCTGCTCTATCAATAAGGTAATAAGAGCTACTGTCGAGTATTTTTCTTGAATTGGGTTCGGATAAAAGTTTGTAGGATATCTTTAGATCGGCATAAAATGCAAAAGTGGTGTCAGGGCGTTTGTAAATTAAATTTTCATTCTTTATTTCTAAATAAGTTGTTGTAATACTGTCATTAATATGATAGGCAATAGCATTAACTTCCAGTAATTCGCTATCAGGATTAACAAGACTTTTTGTTGGTTTTGAAATAAATTGTTTTTTGCTAGCGCAATTCGCAACCAAAAAAAAGGTAAAAACAACAATTATTTTATTTATAAAACAATTCACTCTTCCAAAGTTAACCAATTAAAACTATCTTTGTTTAACATGCCATTAAAAATAAATATCTGGAGAATTATTGGCCTTTTGGCTTTGGCTGCTTTTGCGTTTTTATTTTTTAAGATCGTTATTTACATCGCTATTTCGTTTGTATTATTTTTGATCGGCTACCCATTAACCTACAGATTAAAAACCATTAAGTTTGGTAAACGTTATATGCCGGATGCGGTGGCTGCCTTAACAACCATTTTGGTTATTGTTTCCCTAGTGTTTTGTCTCTTTTTTCTGATCATTCCGCCATTGGTAACCGAAGTAAATTTTTTGTCGGAATTAAATTTTTATGAAGTTTTTCATAATATTTTAGCGCAATTTCCCGGCATAAAATCCTTATTGTTAAAGGTTGGTAATGAAGAAGATCTTAAACAAAATTTATCGCAACAGGTAAACGAATATCTCAACACAAAGAATATTAGCATGGCGGTGAATAATACCTTTCAGTATTTTGGAACTATTTTTGGCGGGATTTTATGCGTTTTATTTATCACCTTCTTTTTATTGAAAGATGAAATGATCGTAAAGAATAGTTTAATTACAATTGCCCCTGCCGGTGTAGAAAAAGAAATGCGCGATGTGTTGCGTATCACAAAAAAATGTTGAGTCGCTATTTTGTTGGGTTATTTATTGATATGTTCATTGTTGGAGGATCTGTTTTTTTATTTCTATCCCTTTTTGGAATTAAGAATGCTTTAATTATTGCATTTTGCGCAGGGATTTTAAATGTTATTCCATATATAGGTTCTGCAATAACAATGATCATTGCTGTTATTTTAGGTGTAAGTGCTTGCATAAGTTCCGGAGCCTATGAGCAAATTGGTTCAACTATTTATACGATATTTTTTACTTTGCTTACTATTAACTTAGTGGATGGATTTATCATTCAGCCCTATATTTTTTCAAATTCAGTTAAAGCACATCCTTTAGAAATATTTATAGTAACCCTAATGGCAGGCACTTTAGGCGGAATTTTTGGAATGGTAATAGCTTTACCGGTTTATACGATTATTAGAATTATTGCAGGCGAATTTTTAAGTCATCTTAAATTCTTTCGAAAAATTTCTCAAAACATAACAGACTAATATTATTTATGGAAACTACTTTTTCATTTTTAAAAAAATTAGAAGCCAATAACAATCGCGACTGGTTTGAAAAAAACAAACTTGCTTACTTAAATGCAAAAGGAGAGTTTGAAGTGTTTGTGCAGCAAATAATTAATGGTATTGCCAAGTTTGATAAACGCATTTCACCCGATTTGCAAGCAAAGGATTGCACCTTTAGAATTTATAAAGACGTACGTTTTAGTAAAGACAAAACGCCTTATAAAAATAATATGGGCGCAAGTATTAATCCGGGAGGAAAAAAATCTTTGGTTGCAGGTTATTATTTTCATTTACAACCCGAGGGGAGTTTTTTGGCGGGTGGTGTTTATATGCCTGAGCCGGAAATGCTAAATGCAATTCGCCAAGAGATCGATTATAACTCTGCTCCATTATTAAAGATCTTAAAATCGGCTGCGTTCAAAAAATATTTTAAAGGCTTGGATGACGAAGGGGCTTTAAAAACAGCGCCAAAAGGCTATGATAAAGAGCATCCGTTAATTGATCTGTTGCGCAACCGACATTTTATCGCTAGCCATACCTTCACCAATAAACAAGTGTTAGATAAAAATGCTGCTAATGAAATTGTTGCAGGTTTTAAAGCCATGTACCCGTTTTTAGAGTATTTAAGACAAGCAACTGAGAAGTAATAATATAGTGCTTAAAGCTCTTGATATTTATAATCTATAATTTTTAATTTAAAATTATTAAAGTCCCGTATGTTTTCTAAATAGCTTAATGGCAAGTGCCAATAAAACAATTCCAAATACTTTTTTAAGAATAGCGATGCCGCCAACGCCAAGCAATTTTTCTAAAAGGCTAATATATTTTAAAACAAAATAAACGATCACCACATTTATGAAAATGGCAATTATGATGGATAACAAATTATATTCTGCTCTTATAGAAAGTAAGGTCGTAAGCGTACCTGTTCCCGCAATTAACGGAAACGCTAAGGGAACAACTGATGCTGTTGCCGGTAATTCATCGCGATAAATTTTTATCCCCAATATCATTTCAAGCGCTATGAAAAAAAGCACGAACGATCCGGCAATGGCAAAATCTTCTACCTTAATGCCAATAATGTTTAAAATACTTTGTCCAATAAACAAAAAAACCAGCATTATAACCAACGAAACCCATGATGCTTTAAAGGAATCAATTCCACCTGCGCTTTGTTTTAAATTAATAACAACAGGTATAGAGCCAATGATATCAATAACTGCAAACAAAACGGTAGTTACCTTTAATATTTCTATGATATCAAAAACGAGGTTCATGTTGCAAAAGTAAGCCTTTCTAAATTAAGGCGCAAAACCAATTAAGTGTCAATTTATTTCACTTTTGTAATTAGTTTCTTTAATTTTAGTTGATTAAGTAAAAGCTTTCATTGAAATGAAGATACTTTGAAGTATATACACTATCATAGTTCTATAATTAAAAAAAATAATGTTAA
Source organism: Flavobacteriales bacterium (assembly GCA_040382975.1). Lineage (GTDB taxonomy): Bacteria > Bacteroidota > Bacteroidia > B-17B0 > Aurantibacillaceae > Aurantibacillus. The sequence goes on along the minus strand of JBEIEI010000065.1, from coordinate 1,449 downwards.
GAAACAAAACTAAAAAATTACCAACCCAAAAACATCTTGTATCTAAAATGTTTAAAAGCATTTTAGCAGGTATGGCAGTTGTGATTTTTTCAATTATAATTGGAATGGTTGGTTATCATTATTATTTTAATTTGGGTTGGGTAGATAGTTTGTATAATGCCAGTATGATCTTAACTGGAATGGGGCCGGTTGACAGAGCGCCAAGTGATAGTGGAAAAATTTTCGCTTCATTTTATGCCATTTATAGTGGTGTTGCATTTTTAACCTCGGTGGCTGTTATTATTTCACCGCTCGTGCATCGTTTTTTGCATAAGTTTAGAATTGATATTGAAGAGTAAGATGGCAAATGTTTTAATACTTTGTGATCATCGTCCAAAACGCTCACCTAGCCAAAGATACAGGTTTGAGCAGTATTTACCTTTTTTAGAAGAGAACGGTTTTAAGTTTACATTTTCTTATTTATTGAACGAAAAAGATGACCAACTTTTTTATTCTAAAGGCAACTTTTTAAGTAAGGTATTTATTTTAATTAAATCGGTTTTTATTCGTTTGATAGATTCTTTTCAATTTAAAAAGTACGACATTATTTTTATTCAACGCGAGGCTTCGTTTTTAGGCACTTCTTATTTTGAGAAACGAGCGTTTAGGTCAGGTGCCTACGTGATCTTTGATTTTGACGATAGTATTTGGTTAGCTGATACAAGCCCGGGAAATAAAAAGTGGGAATGGATAAAAAAACCGGAAAAATTTTATAAAAATGTTTCTTATGCACATTGTGTAATTGCAGGCAACGCTTATTTGGCCGACAAAGCAAGAACAATTAATAAAAACACGATCGTAATTCCAACTACTATTAATTCTGATTGGCATACGCCTAAAAAAGAACATCGCGATAAAAAATTGATCACCATTGGCTGGAGCGGAAGCATAAGTACTATTAAACATTTTGAATTATTGGTTCCTGTTCTTTTAAAAATTCAGGAGAAGTATAAAAATCAAGTAAAGATTAAAGTTATAGGAAATAAATTTTATATGCATCCTTTATTGCATTTAGAAGCAATTGAATGGAAAGAAAATACAGAAGTCAACGAATTAAACTCATTAGACATTGGCTTAATGCCTTTGCCAAATGACGAATGGGCCAACGGTAAATGCGGCTTAAAAGGCTTGTCGTACATGGCTTGTGGTGTGCCAACAGTAATGAGTGCTGTAGGCGTAAATAAAGATATTATTAAAAATGGCGTTAACGGGTTTTTAGCAACTAGCGATGAAGAGTGGATAACTATATTGTCTAACCTGATCGAGAGTGCTGAATTAAGGACTGAGGTTGGAGGTACAGGCCGAGAAACGGTGGTGAATGACTATTGCGTTAAGGCTTATAGGAATCAATATTTAGAAGTGTTTCAAAATGCTAAATCATCTCGATAATTATTTTTTCTCTCTCGATGA
>JBEIEI010000064.1:0-13401 GCA_040382975.1 Flavobacteriales bacterium | reverse complement strand
GCCACATATTGATGTTTTTTGAAAGAATATGTGAAAAACGCAGTAAAAAGTCTTCTGATCACGCTTATTTTAATCACATGAATGCCTTTTAGCAATTCTACAGGTTTTCTAATTATTTGTCAAAATCAGCTATAAAAAACTATTGGGTTAAATTTTATCGGATTCGATAATATGTTTTCCTTTTAAATTTTGATTTGCCGCAATTACCATTCTGGATGCAATTGCACTGGCACTTACGCCTTTATATTTTTTTAGACTTCCAAAAAAAAGCGGGCTAAATAACGTAATAAAAAAAACACCAATGGTTTCACCTAATCTAAACTCATTTCTTTTACCTAAAATAATCGAAGGGCGAAGAATTATGAACGTTTCAAAATTAAGCTCAGAAATTTTTTTCTCCAACTCACCTTTTGTTCTTAAATAAAAATTACTTGAATTGTAATCGGCGCCAATAGATGAAACTAATATAAATTGTTTTGCATTGTTTTCCTTTGCAATTTGTGCAATTTTATAAGGGTACTCACAATCTATTTTATATTGATTTTCTTTTGAACCGGCTTTTTTTATGGTTGTTCCAATTGCACAAAAAACATCATCTCCCTTAATTAAACTCGCTTCAATGTTTTCAAAATCAACAATACGTTCTTCAAATTTCATGTGATTGAATTCCGATTTTTGCCTTACCAATAAAACTATTTTTGAATAAAATTTTGCATCCTTTAATTGATTTACAATTTTTCCTCCAACTAAACCTGTTGCTCCAATTATTAATGCAGTTTTCATGAATTACCTTTTTAACTCCATTTATATTCTTTAACTACATCCACAAAAAACTTAACTTTTGCCTTGTCAATGTCGGGGTACAAACCGTGGCCTAAATTACAGATATAACGTTGTTTGCCAAATGCTTTAAGCATAATGTGCGTTTCTTCAATAATTTTTTTCTCATCTGCGTAAAGCAAACACGGATCGGCATTACCTTGCAGGGTTTTGTTACCAGCCTGTTTACGGGCTATTAAAGGGTCAATAGTCCAATCAAGACCAATTGAATGACATGAAGTTTCTGAAATTTTTTGAACCGCATAGTGAGCATCCTTTGCAAACACGGTTATAGGAACCAAAGGCGACAATGCGTCGCAAATTTTAGACATATATTTTAATGAGAAGTCATAAAACATTTGTTCGCTTAAAACACCGGCCCACGAATCAAATAACTGCAAAATGTTTGCGCCTGCAGCCACCTGACCTTTTAAATAATTAATAGTGCTTTGTGTTATTTTTTCTAATAACTGATGTGATAATTCAGGTTGTGTATATAAAAATTGTTTTGCTTTACTAAACGTTTTGCTTCCACTTCCTTCTATCATATATGCAAAAATTGTCCAAGGGGCCCCGGCAAAACCAATTAAAGGCACGCGGTCGTTTAACTCTTTTTTAGTAAGTTGTAATGCTTTTATCACATAATACAGATCACCAGCTTCGGCAATTCTTAAATTATCAATATCAGCTTTGGTTTTAATGGTGTTTTCAAACCATGGTCCTTTTGCCTCAATCATTTGGTAAGGTAAACCCATTGCTTCGGGAATAACTAAAATATCACTGAAAATAATAGCGCCATCTACCCCTAAAATATCAACGGGCTGAATAGTAACCTCGCAGGCTAACTCCGGATTTTTTACAAATTCAATAAAGTTTTTGGCTTTAGATCTTGTGGCTCTATATTCTGGTAATATTCTTCCCGCCTGGCGCATAAGCCATACTGGGGCGCGTTCAACTTCTTGTCCCTTGGCCGCTCTTAATAATAAATCGTTTTTTAACATCGGTGTAAAGGTACAAGCAAATTCTATAATTCATAAAAAATATTCAGGCTAATTATCTTCAAAATAGTGATGAACGGTTTTTTATCTATAATTAAACAGGCGTATATTGCGTTAACAAAATATACTCATGAAAAAAATCGCATTGGTTATTGCTCTTTTAGGCACAAATTTTATAAACGCACAGCAACATTTTTGTTCTAAAGCAAAACAGACTTCAATAGCTTCACAAATAAGTCATCAGGCTAGAACTGCCGCCTTGGTACCTCAAATATCCCATGAGTTAAAATATGATATTAAGTTCGTGCATTTAAATTTAAATTGCGAACGCACAAATAAATACGTTAGCGGTAATGTTAAAACTGTTGCTACCGTAACCATAGCGCCATTAGATACATTTATGACCATTTTACACGTCAACCATTCAGTTGATTCGGTAAGATTTAATGGTATGTTATTACCCTCAGTAAGAAAAGACAGCGCCGTAAAAGTTGGTTTACCTGCTCCATTAGGAATTAACTCTTCGTTTACGGTTGTAGTTTATTACAAAGGTACTGCACCTGTTGGCGGCTCTGCCATTGGAAGTGGCTACAGCTTTGGCACCTCAGGGTCTTGGGGAAATCAAGCAAGCTGGAGTTTAAGTGAAGCCGTTGCAGCATACCACTGGTGGCCATGCAAACAAATCCTTACCGATAAAATAGATTCGAGCTGGGTGTTTGTTACTACAGATTCTACAAACAAAGTGGGGTCTAACGGCAAGCTGCAAAACGTTGTAGTTGTTGGTAATAAAAAACGTTACGAATGGAAATCAAGAACGCCAATCAACTACTATTTGATCTCTGTAGCTACAGCAAAATATAAAGAATACAACCTTTACGCCAAACCACAATATTTATTAAACGATTCTATTTTAATTCAAAATTATATTTACGATAACGCTATAAATAATCCACTTTTTAATACTCAAAAAACACAACTTAATAAAATGCCACAGGTAATGAATTTTTTATGTAACATGTATGGCATGTACCCTTTTTACAAAGAAAAATATGGTCATTGTATGGCGCCATTTGGCGGGGGAATGGAACACCAAACCATGACCAGCTTAGGCTTTTTTGATTATTATATTGATGCGCACGAGTTAGGCCACCAATGGTGGGGAGATAATGTAACCTGCAAAACCTGGGGAGATATTTGGATCAATGAAGGATTTGCTTCGTACACCGAACATTTAGTAGCGCAATATTTAGACCCACCAAACTTTAATACCAATTTAAATTCTGCTCACAATAATGTTATGTCTGCAACAGGAGGAAAGATTTATGTTACCGGACAAGACACAATGAATTCGAATATTATTTTCGATTCGCGTTTAACGTATGATAAAGGTGGTTCAATTGTAAGAACCTTACAGTTTTTAACCAACAATGATAGCGTTTGGTTTAATACTTTACGAGGCTTTCAAAATACATTTAAAAATAGTAACGCTTCAGGAATTGACTTTAAAAATTACTATCAAACACAAACCGGCATTAACGCTACTCAGTTTTTTAATCAATGGTTTTTTGGCCAAGGTTACCCAACCTTTAATGTGAAATTTTACTCTGCACCAAACACCTGCATCATTAAAAGCACTCAAACTACAAGCTTTCCTTCATCTGTACCATTGTTTATAACACCAATGGAATACAAACTAACGCGTACAGGTTTTCCTGACACCACCGTAAGAGTAATGCATAGCAATGCGGTCGAAAATTATACTTTTAGTTTACTTGGTACTGTTACCGGAGTAGTGTGCGACCCAAATAATTGGGTGATCAATAAAGTAATAGGGCCAACATTTGATTCCTCATTAGGCTTTGATGAATTAGGTGCATCTGTTTATGATATTAAAATTGGGCCTAATCCAACTAAAGGAATTGTTGCCATAAATACAACTCAAAGTTTTGAAGGCAGGGTAATAGTGCTTGACATAAATGGCAAGCAGTTAATTGATAAAAAATTGGGATCAGAAACAACTCTTGATATTAGTGCTTACGCCAATGGAATTTATCTTGTTAAAATTACTGATGCAAATGGAATAGAAAAATATTCTCAAAAAATAATTAAAGAGTAAACTAAAATTGAGCTTCATATAAAAGCCTTTCGTAACCGGAAGGCTTTTTTTGTGGCTCCGCTCAGAATCGAACTGAGATCTAAAGTTTAGGAAACTTCTATTCTATCCATTGAACTACGGTGCCAGTTTTTTGGGAAAACAAAAGTACTAAAAAAAGTCAATGTCCTTGTAAAAATTACGTGTAATAGGTGGCCAAACAAAAATTCATTTTTTTATCCTCATATTTGTAACTCATATGTCTATTACCAAATTAAACATACAAGAGTTTTTACAAGCAACTCAAGGTCAACTTATATTTGATGTGAGAAGTCCCGGAGAATATGAACACGCTCATATGCCAAATGCCTATTCATTACCACTATTTACTAACGAAGAACGCAAAGTTGTTGGTACTGCATATAAACAAGAAAGTAGAGAGAAAGCGATCAAAATTGGTCTTGATTATTTTGGAACAAAAACCGTAAAATTAATTGAGGAAGTTGAAAAATTAATTGCCAATAAAAAAACCGAATCGAACGAAATTGGCGTGCATTGTTGGCGAGGTGGCATGCGAAGTGCGGCCATTGCCTGGCTTTTGGATCTGTATGGTTTTAAAGTGTATTTATTAAATGGTGGTTACAAGGCATACCGTAATTGGGTAATACAGCAGTTCGATAAAAAGTACGAGATGCGAATTGTTGGCGGATACACTGGAAGCAATAAAACAGGTGTGATAGACGAACTAAAAAAGTCTGGAGAAAAAACGATCGATCTGGAAGGCCTTGCTGCGCATAAAGGTTCTGCTTTTGGAAATCTGGATCAACACCCGCAACCTTCTCAAGAAAGGTTTGAAAATTTGCTTGCCGCAGAATTAAATAAACACAATTCAAATAAAAATTCTACTATTATTTTTTTAGAAGATGAAAGCCAGAGAATAGGAAATATTAATATTCCTGTGCCATTATACAATACTATGCGCCAACAGCAGGTCGTATTTTTAAATATTCCCTTTGAAGAACGCCTGCAACATATTCTTAGCGATTATGGCACACATAGTAAAGATAAATTGGTTACCGCTATCATGCGAATCAAAAAAAAATTAGGTGGACTAGAAACTAAAAATGCCATTAATTTTATATTAGAAGATGATCTAAAAAGTTGTTTTAAATTATTATTAAATTATTACGATAAGCTTTACCTAAAAAGCACTTACAAAAGAGAAGACGCAGAAACAAAAATTAAACAATTAGATTTTGATTCTGTTAACGCAAAAATAAATACCGAAAAAATACTCAAACATGTCTACAACAGATAGTACGTTCGCCCTTACACAGTATGCTCATGGCGCAGGCTGCGGGTGTAAAATAGCGCCACAAGTCCTTAAAGAAATATTACAAAGTTCTGTAACTCAACCTTCACAAAATTTATTGGTAGGCAATAGCAGTAATGATGATGCGGCAGTTTACGATCTTGGAAATGGAACTGCATTAATTTCGACTACCGATTTTTTTATGCCGATTGTTGATGATGCTTTTGATTTTGGACGCATAGCAGCCGCAAATGCTATCAGCGATTTGTATGCCATGGGAGGTAAACCAATTTTAGCATTAGCAATATTGGGCTGGCCAATTCAAAAACTACCAACCGCACTCGCTCAAAAAGTTATTGAAGGCGCCAGAACGGTATGTGCAGAAGCCGGAATAGCCTTGGCGGGCGGCCATAGCATTGATACATTAGAACCCATGTTTGGTCTTTCTGTAAACGGATTAATTGCAATAAAAGATCTTAAAAAAAATGATACAGCACAAGAAGGTGATCTGATCTTTTTAACCAAAGCCATTGGTGTTGGGGTTTTTTCTACAGCTCAAAAAAGAGGTCTGCTAAAAGAAGAAGACAAAACAACCTTAATTAAACAACTTACTCAATTAAACAGTTTTGGCGAAAAATTAGGTGCAGTTGGCGGAGTAACGGCCGTTACTGATGTTACGGGTTTTGGTTTATTAGGTCATTTAATTGAAATGGCACAAGGCAGTAATTTATCAGCTGTAGTTAACTATTCAAATGTTCCAAAAATTGAAGGGATCTCTTTTTATTTAAATCAAAGTACAATACCCGATGCCACTTTTAGAAATTGGAATGCATACAGTACATTAACTGAAATAGGCGCTGAGGTAAATGTAATGGAAGCCTTTAATTTATTACCCGATCCGCAAACAAACGGCGGTCTTTTATTTTCAGTTAAACCCGATTCCATTAACGAAATAATAACCTTGTTGAAAGAGCACGGATTGGAAAAATTTATCACACCTATTGGTAAAATGATAAAAAAAGAGGAAAAAGTAATACGGGTTGAGAAATAAATTAATACCTATCTTTGAATTATGAAAATTGCTATTTACGCACGTTCAACAAAAGATAATCATTCTGCCTACATTGAGCAGATTTATAATATCCTTAAAGATGAGAAAGTCGATCTTATCATCCACGAACCGTATTATAATTTCTTAAAACAAAATTACAACTTTACAATTCCTATCTCTACATTTTCAACTTCCGAAGAATTAATTTCAAAAGCTGATTATTTGATCTGTTTAGGAGGAGACGGCACTATGCTTGAAACCGTTGCACTGGTTAAAAATTCAGGCATCCCTGTTTTAGGTGTAAACACAGGGCGTTTAGGTTTTTTAGCTTCTGTAAATAAAGACGATCTTTCAAAAGCGATACAACAATTATTAAAAGAAAAATTTACATTAGATAAACGTGAGTTAATTGAAATTACAGGTTGCTCAGAATGCTTTGGTGACGTAAATTATGCATTAAACGAATTTACGATTCATAAAAAAGATAGTAGTGCAATGATCAATATAGATACATATATTGATGATGTTTTTCTTAACTCCTATTTTGCCGATGGATTAATTGTTGCAACACCAACGGGCTCTACAGCCTATTCTTTAAGTTGCGGAGGCCCAATTATGATGCCGGATTCTGATAATTTTATTATTACACCAATTGCGCCGCATAATTTAACAGTTAGACCAATTGTTGTTTCAAACAATAAAAAAATTAGTTTTAAAGTCAGCGGCAGAAGTGATAGTTTTAATATTGCGCTTGATTCACGAAGTGCACAAATACCATCTAACTCTGAGATCATAATTAAAAAGGCTGATTTCAGGATCAATTTGATCAATTTAGAAGGACAACATTTCTTTACTACATTGCGTAATAAAATGATGTGGGGTATAGATAGAAGGCACTAGTATTTCTGTAATATTAAATTGGTTTTTTGATGTTATTTTTTTAAATTTGAATACTTCTAAAAACAAATGAAAAAAATCACACTCCTTCTATCGCTTGCTATATTCCTTAATCTTGGTTTAAATGCACAAAGCAATAACGATAAATTCTGGTCGCCAAAAAGTGAAAGCGCAATTAAAGTTGCCGGAAAAAGACAAATTATTCCAAACAAATATTTAGCATTTCAATTAATTGGAAGCGAATTAAAAACACAACTCTCATCTGCTCCATCAGAAATTAGCGTAAAGATCAATCAAAGCACTTGCATTATTTCATTACCATTACCTAATGGAACAATTCAAAAATTTAAAGTGGTAGAAAGTCCTATAATGGAAAGAGATCTTGCTGCGGCTTATCCGAATATAAAAACTTACAGTGTAAAAGGAATTGACGACCCCTATGCAAACGGAAAATTAGATTGGAATGAATTTGGATTTCATGGCATGGTACGTTCTATAAACGGCGATTTTTTTATTGATCCTTATTGCTTAAACAACTTACAAGATTATATCACCTATTACACTGTCGATTTTGAAAAAGATCCTTCGCAAAAAATACCTGAAGTAGGTGTTATTCCTAATACAGATAAAGACCATATTTCTGCGCCTAAAAAAAAAACAGAAAGCGAAGCAAAACTAAATAGTACATCTCCGGCAACATGCGTTGGAGCACAATTAAGAACTTACCGCTTAGCAGTAGCTTGTACAGGAGAATATGCTGTTGCAGCAACAGGCTCAACAACACCAACAATAGCGCAAACACTTGCTAAGATAGTTACAAGTGTTAATCGCGTAGATGGTGTTTATGAAACAGAAGTTGCTGTGCGGTTAGTTTTAGTAGCAACACAAACTAATGTAATTTTTACAAACGCTGCCTCTGATCCGTTTAGCGGAAATAATAATGCAGGTGTATTAATTGGCGAAAGTCAAACTGTTATTACAAACGCAATTGGCTCTGCCAATTTTGATATTGGACATACCTTTAGTACCGGTGGTGGTGGTTTAGCTGGTCTGGGTGTAGTTTGCAGTAATTCACAAAAAGCAGGTGGGATAACAGGTAGTGGAAATCCTGTGGGGGATCCTTATGATATTGATTATGTTGCTCACGAAATTGGTCATCAATTTTCGGGGAACCACACTTTTAATTCTGTAGTAGGAAATTGTGGCGGAGGAAATAGAAATGGCTCTACAGCCGTTGAGCCCGGTAGCGGAATAACCATTATGGCCTACGCAGGAATTTGCGGATCGCAAGATATAGCTGGCAATAGTATTCCTTATTTTCACGCGATCAGTTATGATGAGATCGTAAATTTTACAAACTTTTACGGCGGTAACAGTTGCCCTGTTACAACTACTACCGGAAATAATCCCCCTGTGGTTACAGGCTCAGGAAATTATGTTATCCCTAAATCAACAGCCTTTATTTTAACGGGAAGCGCAACTGATCCTGATGGCGATTCGCTCACATTTTCATGGGAAGAAACAGAGTTAGGCGTTGCCGGCAATTGGAACTCAGGAAATCCAAATTATTTTAGATCATACACGCCAGTAGTTTCTCGCTCAAGACTGTTCCCAAGACAAAGTGTTGTTTTATCCGGAAATTATGTTGCCACAAAAGGAGAATATGTTCCGGCAAGCTCACAACAGTTAGAGTTCAGATTAACTGCACGCGATAACAAAATGGGCGGCGGCGGCGTATGTTATGCGATCAATAATATTACTATTGACAATTCTGGTCCTCTTTCAGTTACCTACCCAAATGCCGCCGGCATTTTCTGGAGTATTGGCACACAACAAACAATTACTTGGGCCGTTAACGGTACAGATGTTGCGCCGGTTAGCTGCGATTCGGTTAAAATACTGATATCCTATAATGGTGGTACAACCTATAGCGTTATGAATAATTCAACACTAAACGATGGCTCCGAAATAATTACAGTACCAACATTAACGGCGAGTATTTCTACATGCAGAATTAAAATAGAATCAAAAGGAAATATCTTTTATGATATCAGTAATAATAATTTTGAAATTTCAACTAACGTTGGCATAAATCAAGTATCAAAAAATAATCCTGTTGGATTAGCAGTTTGGCCAAATCCATTTACAAACCAAATTAATTTTGCAGCAAATAATTTAAATAGCGAAAGTTTAACTGAGGTTAAAATTATTGATGTGTTAGGAAAAACCATTGTTCAGTTTAACTACAACTATAAATCTGAATTAAACGAAACACTTGATTTATCAAAACTTAGTTCGGGAATGTATTTCATTAATATTTCTAACAATAGTAAACAATCCGTTTACAGAATTATTAAAAATTAATTGCTGTTGAATTTACTTAATTAAGGGAAAAATTGCCATTATTTGGTGTTACTATCCTTTGTTTTACTAATTCCCAATTTTAACAAAGTAAACTGCATGTATTAATTGCTTGTAGAATTTATATTATTTAAATTTGAAAATATAACTCTCAAATCATGCAGAAAAAAACATTATTATTATCACTAAGCTTATTGTTTGCTTTTAGTATAAACAGTCAAAATAATAGCGACAATTTTTGGTCGCCAATTAATCAAAGATCAATTCGCTCCGCCGGGAAACGACAAATTATCCCTCAAAAATGTTTAGCCTTTGAGTTAATTGGAAATGAATTAAAAACTAAATTATTATCCGCGCCAAACGAAGCAAATGTTAGGATTAACGAAAGTACCTGCATTATATCATTACCATTGCCAAATGGAAACATTGAAAAATTTAGAGTGGTAGAAAGTCCAATCATGGAGCCTGGTTTAGCAGCTCAATTTCCCAATATAAAAACCTATAGCGTAAAGGGGATTGATGATGCATATGCGAATGGAAAAATTGACTGGACTCCGGAGTTTGGCTTTCATGGAATGGTTCGTTCGGTTCACGGCGATTTTTTTATTGACCAATATTGCCTTGAAAATACTAAGGACTACATTTCTTATTATACTTCAGATTTTATTAAGGACCCTACACAAAAAATTCCTGAAGCTAGTCTAATTACTGATAATGATGAAAAGAAATCTTTTTCGGAACCGGGAGCAAAGATTAACGCAATGCCACCGGCCACCTGCGTTGGCACCCAATTAAGAAGGTACCGTTTAGCGGTAGCTTGTACCGGAGAATATGCTGTTGCTGCAACAGGCTCAACAACTCCAACCGTTGCACAAACATTAGCAAAAATTGTTACAAGTGTTAATCGTGTAAACGGCGTTTACGAAACAGAGGTTGCTGTTCGATTAATTTTAGTAGCAACCCAAACTAATGTAATATTTACAGTTGCAGCAACAGATCCATTTGCTGGAAATAACAATGCAGGTACACTTATTAATGAAAGTCAAAGTGTTATTACTGCAAACATAGGATCTGCCAACTATGATGTTGGGCACACCTTTAGCACCGGTGGTGGTGGATTAGCAGGCTTAGGTGTTGTTTGCAACAATTCCCAAAAAGCCCGCGGTATTACCGGAAGCCCAAGCCCGGTTGGCGACCCATACGATATAGATTATGTAGCGCACGAAATTGGGCACCAGTTTGCGGGTAATCACACCTTTAATTCAACAGTAAGTAGTTGCGGAGGCGGTAACAGAAACGGTTCTACAGCTGTGGAACCCGGAAGTGGAATTACTATTATGGCTTACGCGGGAATTTGCGGCTCTCAAGATTTAGCCCCAAATAGCATTGCTTATTTTCATGCTATTAGCTATGATGAAATTGTAAATTTTACGAATTTAAATGGTGGCAATAGTTGCCCTGTAACTACTACAACGGGAAACAATCCTCCGGTTGTAACCGGTTCAGGAAATTACATAGTCCCAAAATCTACACCATTCGTTTTAACCGGAAGTGCAACAGATATTGATGGTGATGCCCTCACGTATTCATGGGAAGAAACGAGCCTTGGTACTGCCGGGAACTGGAACTCAGGCAATAAAAACTTTTTCATGTCATACACGCCAACCCCTAGCCCATCGCGTTTGTTTCCAAAACAAAGTGTTGTACTAAGTGGAAATTACACCGGTACCAAAGGAGAATATGTTCCTGCAACTGCACAAACTATACAATTTAGATTAACCGCGCGCGATAATAAAATGGGCGGCGGTGGCGTATGTTATTCCATAAATACAATTACCGTGTCTGGCACGGCAGGACCTTTATCTGTAACATATCCAGACGCAACCGGTATTGTCTGGGGCTCTAGCACACCACAAACAATTACATGGGCTGTTAACGGAACCAATGCTGCACCGGTATCATGCGACTCCGTTAAAATTTTAATTTCCTATAATGGTGGAATAACTTACAGCACATTATTAGGTTCAACACCTAATGATGGGACAGAATTAATTACTGCGCCAACTGTAACGGCAAGCATCCTTACTTGTAGAATAAAAGTAGAATCTAAAGGAAATATTTTTTATGATGTAAGTAATAACAACTTTGAAATTTCAATTAGCGTAGGTTTAAATTCATTATCAAAAAACAATCCAATTGGTTTATCAGTTTGGCCAAATCCATTTACTAATCAACTTAATTTTGCTGTCGGCAATTTAAAAATCGAATCTAATACCGAAGTAAAAGTTATGGATGTATTAGGAAAAACAATTAGTCAATATTCGTACACCAACAAAACCGAATTAAACGAAACCATAGACTTGTCTAATGTAAGCAACGGCGTTTACTTCTTGAAGGTCACAAATAATAACAAACAATCTGTTTATAGAATAATAAAAAATTAATTCTTTTTAAATTATACTATTTAGAAAGGTTACTTAAAATATTAAGTAACCTTTTTTTATTTTAACATTATACCCCTATGCGTTTTATTTTTATTTTTCTTCCATTTTTTATTTTTTCGCAACAAATAAAAAAATTAGACACTGTTTTTTGTGATTGTAATAAAGCCAAAACCGTTGTACTAAAAAGTAATGCCAAAATAGGGCCAACAATAGCTCCACAAGGGCCTGGCGAATCAAATGAAATTAGTGAACGCAAACAAAACACACAATTTGCGTTTGAAAAAGAACACAATAGCGCATGGTATAAACTAATAATTAAGTCCAACGGCTATTTAGTATTTGATATTATTCCAACAAAAGCAGAAGACGATTACGACTTTATGCTCTTTAAAGGTAACAATAACGGCTTTTGCGATAGCATGCAAAAGTTTCGTTTAAAACCTATTCGTTCCTGCATTTCCCGAGATAAGGAAGAAATAAAAGGATTAACCGGTTTAAATTTTAAAGCAAAAAAAGAATTAGTAAAAGAAGGCTTAGGTGATGCGTTTGCAAAACCTTTAGAAGTAAAAGAAGGCGATGTTTATTATTTGGTATTAGATAATGTTTATGCAAATGGTGATGGACATACCATTAATTTTTATTTTGAAGAAATAATGTCGATAGTTGGGAAAACCTTTGATGAGAACCAAAAACCCGTAAAGGCAGAAATTACAATTACCGCACCAAATGGAGATACATTAAAAAAAATTACATCTGATAAAAAAGGTAATTATGATTTTGAAGTGGGATTAAGAAGAAATTTTAAGTATTCGCTTAACTTTTATAATGACAGTAGTTTTTTTGAGACGCGAGAAATTTCAACCAAAACAAATAAAGACACGCTTAAAAATATTACCACCGTATTACCTACCTTAAAAAAAGGAAATAAATACACCATTCAAAATATTAATTTTTATCCCGGTAAGTCAATAGTTTTACCTTCTGCTCTACCTTCACTAAAAAATTTAACTTTATTGATGCGTAAAAATCCAGATCTAAAAATCCTAATTGTTGGTCACACGAATGGTTGTGACGGTGAAACTAAACAATATATCGAAGAACTTTCTAAAAGTCGCGCAATTACCATTAAACGTTTTTTAGAAACCAACTCAATTGACTATAGGAGAATTACCACCGATGGTAAAGGATGCAGCGAAATGCTTTATCCCACTAACAGTTCAACACCGGAATGGCAGCAAATACTTAACAGAAGAGTAGAAATTTTTATTGTAGAGAAATAAACTTGGTAAATTAATACTGAGTTTTCATTTCAATGTATTTTAAGAACTCTTGCTTAGTGGCTTCGTTCTCAAATTTACCGCCATAAAAAGAAGTAACCGTTGCAGCATTACCATCTTGCACACCGCGAGAGGATACGCACAAATGTT
>JBEIEI010000063.1:0-13461 GCA_040382975.1 Flavobacteriales bacterium | reverse complement strand
TTGTGTATGAAATGTTTTTATTTCGTTTGGCGGAATAACAAATTCGGGTTCAATTTTTGAAACTCCAAAAGTACCCATTTGTTTTTCGGTTACAGGTCTGGTAATAGGTGATCTTCTATAGAACACATTTATATAGCTGCTGTCTAAAAGATCTGCATTACTTGGTCCATAATGAATGTTGTTTATTAAAAATGCTCCATCTTTTTTAAACTTGTAACCTCCCATTTCTTTAGGGTAAGAGGGCGGAAGATAACCGGGTAAATAATAAACCACATTTGGTGTTAGGGTTGGAAACTCAGGCCGCATCTTATCTGCGTATGGAATATGCATGTTCGAATAAACCTCCATTAATTGTGAACGGCTATCTTCATGAATGGATTCGCCTGTAAAATAATCAAACGCGCGACCGCTATCATAACTAATTAAATGCCCGTTAACATGATGCACTAATTTTCGCTGACCCGGAACAAATTCCACAAAATCAATAATAGTGTCTTTATCAATTTTATAAGGAAATTTCATTATCAAAAAAGCATCTGTTCCATTTCCCTTAATAGCATAGGCCTTTTGAGCCTTAACAACCAGATCAGGTTTTCCAAAATACGAGCCGGTATAAAAAACCGGAGGTTTTGGTTCAGCTAAACTGTCACCCCGCAAACAGTTAGTTTCTGCCCATATTTTTAATAATTCTATTTCTGTTTTAGTTAAAACTCTTTCGCCAATAAAATGTGAGTAATTGGCATCTGCCGGCCATGGCGGCATGTAACCTGTCTGCGTGACAAATTTTATAAGTTTTGCTTTTTTAACAGCGTCGACATAACTTAACAGATCAAACGGACCGCTCTCTCCGGGGCGGTGACAAGGAGAACAGTTTTTAAAAATAATGGGGGCAATGTGTTCGCTCCAGGTAACTTTTTCGGGAATTAAAACATCTTTTTCATCTGTAGGTTTAGAATTACAGGAAAAGAAAAAAAACGAAAAAACAATTAAAAAATAAAAATAGTTATTTATGATTTTTATGGTCAATTATCGTAAAAACTAATAATTGTAAAAAGGCGAAACCATTAAATAAACAACAACACCTGTTACAGTAACATACAACCAAATAGGATAACTAAAGCGTGTTAATTTTTTATGCTTCTCGCGTTGATCTGTTAAACCATAATAAAAAGACATCAAGATCATTGGTAAAACAGCCACTGCGAAAAAAATATGCGTTAATAAAATGATCACATATACTGGCTTTATTCCTGATACTGCAGCGCTTTCGGCAGCGCTCATTATTCCATCATGATCAACATCTCCATATTTTGTATCAGGAATAAAATAATGCGCCGTTACATAGCACAATAAAAAAACAGAACTAAAAATAAATGCCGTTAAATTTAATTTTTTGTGTAATTGAATGTTCTTATTCTTAATTGCCCATAAAGAAGCTAAAAGAAGAAGAGTACAGGTGCCATTTAAAAAGGCATTTACCATTGGCAACTTATAAATAAAATTTGGGAACGTATCCGGATGAGGGATCCATTTTTGATTAAGTACTACAACCAAGGCGCAAACTGCAATGGTTGTAATGTAAATAGTTAATTTAACTCCTTTTTCGCTGTATTTATTTAGTGCTATCATTCTAAAAATTTTTATAAAGTTAGCGGTAATTCTTTAAAATAAAATAAAAGTATCTAAAAAAGTTTAGCCTACAAACCGTCAACTTTAATAAGTATTTTTGTTTTAGCATGAATTTTACATTGTGCTTATATTAAAATCATAACTATTATGAAATACCTTTTATCACTTTTGTTATTTATAAATATAGTGGTTGCCAATGCTCAGCAATCTAAAAATTACAAGAAAAAACCATATTGGATCGATATGATCAAAGACGCGAATGTAAATTATTATGAGGCCATAAAAGCCTATGAAACATTTTGGAAAGGCAAACATAAGCCTTTAGATGAAAATGAATTAATAGGGCAAACAAAAGGCGAAGAAAGTAAAGAAGCAAAAATGGAGAGCCGAAAAGAGATGCGAGAAAAAAGAAAAGAAAAAGAATTATATCAAAAATACGGTTTAGAGTGCAAAAAATTTGAGCATTGGAAAATGCAGGTACAGCCTTATGTACAACCAAACGGTCAAATTATCACTAAGGATGAGCAATTAAAAATGTGGGAAGCAGAAAAAAAATAATTCAAAAAAAATCACTACACATGAAAAACTTGCTAAAAACATTTCTTACTTTTTTTATTACGTCTGTTGCCATGGCACAACCAGCCACCAGCTGGCTGTCAACAGGACCAATAAATTTTCCCACTAATACAAGCGGGCAAATTAATGGTATTGGAAGAACAACTCAATTAAAATTTGACCCCATCAATCAAAACAGATTGTATGTTACAAGTGCAAGCGGTGGTTTGTGGAGAAGTAACGACACCGGGGCTACCTGGCAAAATGTGGGTACCGATTATTTTCCAAAAATGGAATGCGCATCTATTTGCATCGATCACACAAATAATAATACGCTTTATTTAGGTAGTGGCGATCCAAATTATTACTCATCAGGATTTGGTGTTTGGAAAAGCACGAATGCAGGATCAACATGGGCCATATCTAATACAGGAATGGGAAATCGGTTAGTAGTAGAGTTAATAATGGATCCCATCAATAACCAAAACATTTTAGCGGCAACAGAAAATGGAATTTACAAGTCAACCAACGCAGGAGCTAACTGGAGTGTAGTAAAAACAGGTGGAGATTTTAAAGCAATGGTTTTAAAACCCAATAGTGCCGATACTGTATATGCAGTTATGTCTTCAGAAATATGGCGATCTGTAAATTTCGGTAACAGCTGGCAACAAATAACTGCAGGCGTTACTGTGCCTTCCAACAATGGTCAAGGGATGAGAATTGGCGTTAGTAAGGCTAGTCCGAATGTCGTTTACGTTTCTATGATCGCCAACGAAGGCCTTACACTAAAATCAACCAACTTTGGTACAAGTTTTACAACTGTTTATAATAACCCTGCTCAAAGTTTAGTTGGATACGACGCAACAACACCCGGGCAGGGCGATTATAATTTTAGCATGACGGCCGACCAAACTAACGCTAACGTTTTATACATTGCCGCACATTGTGTTTGGAAAAGCACAAATGGAGGCGTAAGCTGGACAAAATTAACCAATTGGTACGATAACTGTCATACAGATATGCATGGAATCAGACAACATCCGGTTTATACAAATATGCTTTATGATATCAATGACGGTGGGGTTTTTATAAGCAGAAACGGAGGAGTAAACTGGAATCCTCGCTCTGATGGCATTGAGGCGACAGAAGTTTATCATGCAGCACAAAGTAAATTGCAAAGAAATATTGTTAGTATTGGTACGCAAGATAATGGTGAATTGTTTTTAAATGGCAGCACATGGTATACCAATCGCGGTGGTGATTGGGGAAGTAAAATGTTATTTTCTTACAACAGCGCCAACACTGTTTATTATTATGAGAACGGCAATTCAAGACCGGTGAATGGATCTGAAACCAGTTACAATTTGCCTTTTCCTGCAAGCAACAATATCAATTTAGCCTTCAATAAAAAAGTTCCGAACAAGGCCTTTTGCGCTTTACAAAATATTTATTTGTGTAATTCAATATCGAGTCCAACTCCTGCCTGGAATCAAATAGGCTCAACAACCAATAGCGTAGTTTCTCTTCATTCTTCATGGGCAGACTCCTCTGTTATTTATGCATTTACGAGTAACAATGTGTTGTACCGTTGCGATAATGTTTTTGCCGGAACACCAACATTTACAAGTTACACAGCACCCGGACCAACAGGAGTTAAAGCCTCTATCACAACCGTTAAAACCAATAGTAATGTGGTGATAGTATCTTGCGGCAATACGATCTATCGCTCAACCAATAAAGGACAAACGTTTACAAATTACAATACCGGAATTACCGGTGGATTAAATGTCATTGCTATTATACATGATGAATTTAGTAATGACGAAAGTGTTTATGCCTGCACAGCAAAAAAAGTTTATTATAGAAACTCGTCAATGGCATCGTGGCAAAACATAACTTATAACTTACCTACCATTGCGGATATGAATGATTTTATGTTGTTCAATTCAGGAACTGCTTCATCTGCTCTTCGTGTAAGTTATTACGGACGTGGTGTATGGGAATTGCCATTAAATACTTCCCTACCACCCGCACCAAACTTTTCAGTGAACAAACAAACTATTTGTCCGAATACAACCGTGTTTTTTACTGATCTCACATATGGCAATCCTACATCATGGCAGTGGACGTTTTCGGGAGGAAGTCCTTCAACAACAACACTTACAAATCCATCTGTTACTTATTCGGTTCCCGGAGTTTATCCTGTTACATTAAGCGTAACAAATTTAAACGGCACAAGTGTAATAACACAAACAGCCTATATTAATGTGATTAACTCTTTAATATTACCTGTAGCCGAAGGTTTTGCAGGCGTATATCCTCCAAATAACTGGACCTTATTTGACGACACGCAAGATCAAGTGGTTTGGCAAAAAAGCAATACAGTTGGTGGCTACAGTGCCAGTAATGAAAGTGCATTTTTTGACAACTATAATTTTGCAGTATTAGGAAAACGTGATGCAATAATAACTCAAAATTATAATTTAACCGGAGTATTAAATCCTAAATTGTATTTTGATGTTGCTTATGCAAGATATGATAATGTAAATTATGATTCATTAGCGGTTGGTATTTCAACTAACTGTGGCCAGACCTACAACATTGCCTATGTAAAAAGTGGAACCGTGTTAGCAACGGCGCCCGACAATACAGGATTTTTTATTCCAACCGCAACACAATGGCGCACTGACACAATAAATTTGAATGCATACATTGGCCAGCCTGAGGTGATGATAACGTTTCAAAATAGAGGGAATTATGGTAATGTGCTTTATTTAGATAACATCAATTTAAATGCTAGCTTGATCACTACCCCAGTTCCATCAATTACTTCAGAAGAATATTCAGGTTTTAATGTGTATCCAAATCCGGCCAACGAAAAAATAAATATTGTATTTAATTCGCAACTTGAAAATGTAAAGTCGATAGTTATTAGAGATAATTTAGGGAGAGTAGTATATGAGAACGATCATTTAAATTCACTTAACGAACAAACAATAGATGTAAGTAAATTTTCAAAAGGATTGTATTTTATCAGCGTTGAATCCAATAAAAAAACGTTTACTAAAAAGGTGATCCTTCAGTAAACGTTTTAAGATTTTAAAAAACGAATAAATTGTTTTTACGACAATTCGATTACTTCATCGAATCTAATTGTTCTTGACTTACGCCTGTTGAAGAGTAACCTCCATCGTGAAATAAGTTTTGCATAGTAACCATTTTAGTCATATCGCTAAATAAACTAATGGTATAATTTGCACAATCTTCTGCACTTGCGTTTCCAAGAGGTGATTGCATTTGAGCAAAATCATAGAAATCGCTAAAGCCTTTAATGCCATTACCTGCAGTTGTTTTTGTCGGTGATTGTGAGATCGTATTAATTCTAACTTTTTTATGTTTACCGTAATGGTAACCAAAAGTACGGGCAATACTTTCAAGAGTAGCTTTAAAATCAGCCATATCAGTATAGAATGGATAAACACGTTGCGCTCCAATGTATGTTAAGGCAACAACACTAGCCCATTCATTTAACGCATCTAATTTGTGCGCAACTGCTAACATTTTATGAAATGATAAAGCAGAAACATCAAAACCCTTACTTACATAATCATAATTTAATTCTGTATACGGAATATTCTTACGAATGTTAACGCTCATTCCAATTGAATGCAATACAAAGTCAATTTTACCACCTAAGTGTGCCATTGCTTCGGTATATAATTTTTCAATTTCCTCTACACTTGTAGCGTCAGCCGGAATAATTTTAGAGTTGGTTTGAGCCGCTAATTTATTTATTTCGCCCATTCGCATTGCAATTGGGGCGTTGCTTAATACAAACGTAGCGCCTTCTTCATGCGCACGCAAAGCAACTTTCCATGCAATTGAATTTTCATCTAATGCTCCGGTTATAATTCCGCGTTTTCCTTTTAATAAGTTGTAAGCCATAATTTTTGTTTTAGTTAATGTACAAATATAGGGTTTATTAAAAATTAAAATAATTATTATTTATAAAGTATTGTGCTGAGTTATAGAGACTCTTTGTTTCCTTGTATAACGAATCGGCATGCGCTTTATTTACTTGGTAATAATTGGTTTTATCCATTGAAGTATATTTCACGTAATTTTTCTGATTCGTACTTAACAGATGATAAAAGAAATGATCATCCTCTGTAACATAGCCAATTTTATCATCGGCACTAAAAAAAACAAACGGCCTTTTTTCTTTAAAAATATTTACGCCAAGACTAAAATTAGAATAATTGATCTTTAATAATGAGGAAACTGTTTTTACAATATCCGGCTGGTAACCAAGGTTGTGGTTAACTTCCGGCTTAAGTTCTTTTGGGCAATGAACTATAAAAGGTATGTGATGATAGGTAATTGGCATATCGTAAACATCATTCATTATCTGTCCATGGTCACCTAAAAAAACAAACACGGTGTTTTTATACCATGCGCTTTTTTTAGCTTCCTCTATAAATTGTTTTACCGACCAATCGGCATACCTACTTGCATTTTCTTTTTCGTCCGCGCCACTTGGTTTAAAATCTACATCTTTTGGTATAGCCCAAGGGCCGTGATCGGCTCCCGTCATAACATAGGCCACAAAAGGTTTTGTTGAAGGAGTCTCGTTAATTTTTTGTATCAATTTTTTATACAATAAATGGTCTGGAATACCTGTAACACCAAGGCTTTTGTCACTGCTAAAATCATTACTGCTTATAATATTATTAAATCCGTTAAGCTTAAAAAAACCTTCCATATTATCAAACACAGGGTCGTGCGTGGCGCAAAAATAAGACTCGTAGCCATAAGGCTTTAATAAATTTGCCAGGGTAATAAAGGGTTGCTTGGTATACTGACGTAACCCTTGCTCACTATAAATAGAAGGAAATCCGGTGGTTGAAGAAAATAAGCCGTTAAAAGTATGGATGCCTGATGAAAAAAAACGATCAAAGAAAACAGATTCTTTGGCTAGTTCTGTCAAATAGGGAGAGAGATTTTTATTGTGATAATAGCCCATCTTTGCCATGTTAAAACTTTCCATTAACACAACAACAACATTCAGTTTATTGATAGAATCAAAAAGAGTTGTTGAGGCAATAGCTGATGAGAGCTTGCCGTTTTTAGGGAATTGATTTTGAGGATAAAATTTCTGACACAGCGCAAGATCAGTTGTAATATTCTGTAAGAAATCGGTTTTTGAAGCCTTGCGACTTATACTTTTTATAAGTGTAAAATTTGGATTTAAAGCTATCTGATTAACAAAAACATTTTGACTAACAATGGCCATTCCCTCATGCATAGGGCTTTTAGAGGATAGTCGCCCACGTGCAGCAGCAAAGATCAAAAAAGCCAACACTAAAAATCTACCAATGGATGCTAATAAAGAATTGGTTGGCATTTGATCCAGATTTTTTAAATAAATTCTAAAAAAAATGTTAGACAATTTAATGTAGGATACAAAAAGCAAAAGAAAAACAATAAAGAATCCCCAATAACCAATGCTACTAAAAATTAATTTAAGAGTATATCCGGGAGTTAGTCGCCATGCAAAAACACTTGTAGTAATGTGGCTGCCAAACTGCGCAAAATATGGAATGTTAGCACAGGCAATAAACAAAATTAATGTTGTAATTAAACCTAAATACATTTTAATAGCAGTAATTAAAAATTTATTTGCCTTAAAAAACGTTTGATGTAAAAATAGAATTAGCGCCGGCAGCATTAGCACATAAGAAATGATGATAAGGTCAAATCTAAGTCCCATAATATAGGCGCTCAAATAATCAGAAAACTGCTCGTTATTATTTTCAGGAATATTAAAGTAACAAAAAAGTAAACGGACAATAAAAAATAGAGCACTATAAAAAAGAGCCAACTTTAAAATTAAGCCAACAAAATAAGATAAAGAAGGAAAATATTTAAGCATGTTTGTTGCGTTAATAGGCTGCTGAATTTATCTTAAAAAACGTTTGTTAAACTTTTTGATTCGTATTTAAAAGTTCTTTGGCGTTAACCATTGCAGATTGTGTAGGATTGCCGGTACTAAGCATTTTGGCAATTTCAGTAACACGTTCATCTGACTCAAGCTTTTTAATGTAAGATACAGTTTTATCCGCATCATCATTTTTATACACAAACAAATGATGATCGCCCTTGCTTGCTATTTGAGGAGAATGGGTAATAGTAACCACTTGCATGGTTATTCCCATTTTTAATAAAATTAGCCCGATTTTATCGGCAACATCTCCGCTCACTCCGGTATCTATCTCATCAAAAATAATTGTTGGCAGTTGTTTTTTTGAAGCAAGTAATGCTTTTAAACATAGCATTAATCTTGATAACTCACCGCCGCTGGCAACTTTTTGTAATTCATTTAAGGCAGCACCTTTGTTTGCGGAAAATAAAAATTTAACCTGATCAAAGCCATTGACTGTTAATTCTTTTGTGTGCAAAATTTCAATTTTAAAACTTGCATTTTGCATGGATAGATCAGCTAAAATAGCTTTTACTTGCTTTTCAATTTCAGCAACAGATCTAACACGCGTATCCGTTAACTTTTTAGCGATCTTAATACAACTTGAATTAAGCTTATCAATTTGTTTTTGTGTTTCGTTAATTTCTTTTTCTATTGATTCGAACTGGGTTAGTTTGCTTTCGATATCCGCTTTAACAGCCGCTAGCTCTTCTTCAGTGTTTACATTATGTTTTTTGAGTAAGCGATTAATTTTATCAAGCTTTGTATTTACCTCGTTTAATTTAACTGCATCAAAGTTAACCTCGCTTTCGGCATCTTCAAGTTCGGTAACCAGATCTTTTAGTTCGATGTAAACAGAATTTATTCTTTCAAAAAACTCGGTATAGTTTTTCCCGTATTTTGAAACTGACTGCAAACTTTGTTTAGCCTGGGCTAAAGCAGAAAGCATATTTACCTCTCCTCCGCCAATGCTATTAGCTGCGTTTAGCAAAGTGCTTTTTATTGTTTCTGCATTTTCTAAAGTAGCGCTTTCTTCTTCAAGTGCTTTTAATCCCCCTGCCTTAATTTCAGTTTCTACTAACTCATTAAATAAAAACTGAAAATAATCTATTTCTTTTTTTGCTTGAGTCTCTTGGTCTTTAAGGTTTTTTAAAACACCTCCCAACTTATTCAATTTCGAATATTCTGCTTTATACTCTTTAAAATCATTCAAGCTTCCGGCAAACGCATCTAATACCTCTAACTGAAAATTAGTTTGATTTAACAATAGTGTTTGATGTTGCGAATGAATATCAATTAATTTTTCGGATAATAATTTTAGGCTGTTTAAGCCTACGGGCGTATCATTTAAAAAACTTCGTGACTTTCCTTCGGTGCTTATTTCTCGTCGTAACACAAGTGTTGAGTCATAATCCAAATCATTTTCTTCAAAAAAGGAAGATAATTCCAGACCTTTTGTATCAAACTCAGCTTCGATGATACATTTTTTATGTTTGTTTTCGAGAGACGCCAAATCTGCTCTGTTGCCAAGAACTAAGCCTAGCGCTTCTAAAAAAATAGATTTTCCCGCGCCAGTTTCTCCCGTAATTACGGTTAATTTTCCCGGGAAAGAAACATCCATCTCATGTATAAGTGCAAAATTGCTTATGTATAACTGTTTGAGCATAGTGCCAATTTCGCATTATTTAAACAGTTAAAAAAGTAGTTTTTCTAAAATAAACGCTTTTATTTTCAACAGAAAACCACATTTTACTCAATAAAAACAGCTGTTAACTCAATAAAAGCCAGTTTTTTAATATTTTTTAATGTAACTAAACTTTTAGCCCAACGTAATAGTTAAAATAAACGTATAAGTATTTAAAGTAAGCAATTATGAGACAGCTAAAAATAACCAAACAGATCACTAATCGTGAAACCGCTTCGTTAGACATGTATTTGCATGATATAGGGCGTGTAGAATTAATTACAGCCGAAGAGGAAGTTGTTTTAGCTCAAAAAATTAAAGCCGGGGATCAACGCGCTTTGGATAAATTAGTAAGAGCTAATTTACGTTTTGTGGTTTCGGTTAGTAAACAATATCAAAACCAAGGTTTAAGTTTACCGGATCTTATAAATGAGGGTAATTTAGGCTTAATAAAAGCCGCTCAACGTTTTGATGAAACACGTGGTTTTAAATTTATTTCTTATGCTGTTTGGTGGATCAGACAAAGTATTTTACAGGCTTTAGCAGAACAAAGTCGTATTGTGCGTTTACCACTAAACAAAATTGGTGCCATCAATAAAATAAACAAAACCCTTTCTAAACTAGAGCAAGATCTTGAAAGAGAGCCTAGCTATGATGAATTGGGTGAAATTATGGATATGGCACCACAAGATATACGTGATACTATGCGTAATAACAGCCGTCATTTAAGTATGGACGCCCCATTAACTTTAGGAGAAGATGGCGGAAGCATGTATGACCTAATACAAAATGAAAGTTCTATTAGTCCCGATAAACATTTACTAGGTGAAAGTTTACAATTAGAGATTACGCGCGCTTTATCAACGTTAACAGAGCGCGAATCAGATGTAGTGCAATTATTTTTTGGTTTGAGCGGCAAACGCCCACATTCTTTAGAAGAAATTGGCGAAAAATTTGAACTTACTCGTGAGCGCGTTCGTCAAATAAAAGAAAAGGCTGTAAGAAGATTGAAGCATGGCAGCAGAAGTCGCCTATTAAAGGCATACTTAGGCTAAAAAAAGATAGTTTGTGTTGGTTGCTATTTTCATAGGGTAGTTACCATTGGAAACCCTCTTAATTAATTATTAAGGGGGTTTTTGTTATCAATCGATTGAGTAATTCCCTCCCACAAAGCACCAGTTTTTTATTCCGAAAAATAAAACTACGGCGCCAAAAGCAGCCATTACCCAGTCTTGTTTTCCGTAGGCGGTGTAAAGCATCAAAATCGAAAACGGAATAAATAAAATTCTAAATATCACTATTCTATTTACTATTTTCAATAGTTTCATAGCGCCTAAGTTAGCTAATATTATAGTGAAAACAACCTGCCCAAAACCAAAACAAACAAAAATTAACTTTAGTTTAATTCATAAAAAAAGCCCGTATTAGAGTTAATACGGGCTCATAAAAAACATTAAAAATTATTGGAAAATTATTTTCCCAGTTTTTAAAGTGCTTTGGTCTTTGATATTCATCACTTTATAAATATAGTTTCCGCTTGCCAGGTTTCCCTTTTCAATCATGAATGTGGTAGATGGAATGGATGAATAATTCATCACCTCTCTACCTAATTGATCGTAAACCAAAAAACTTAAATCATTTGCATTAACGCTCACGTTTTGCTCTAAAATTATTTTAACCGTTGCCGAACCAGAAATAGGGTTTGGAGCAATACTTACAGCATTAACTAATGATTGTTCTTTTACTCCAGTTGGCACTCCTACTTTACCATACAGTTTAAAAGGCATTTCTACAGTTGTTACTGTTCCATCTTTTGTTGTTGCCCACAAACCCGAAGTCGCTGTATATTGATAAGAATTTGAGCCAGTTGAAATTGTATTTAATACCGTAACTGGAGGATTCCAAGGTCCGGAAGCCAATGAGCCAGTTGCATTCCAAGTTACCCAATAAGTTCCAGCAGGAATTACCCCAGTAAGATTTGATTTGATTTTCATAATTGGTCTGTTGGTCTCAATAAACGGCGGTGTCTCGGTAGTGGTGCGGTAAATTCCGGTCCACGACGTTGCGCTCTGTGCGTTCACACTTTTGCTACCAATAACTACCGAAGAGCTTGGTAAACTCATACTGTCTTGTCCAACATAACAATACAAACCAGTAAACGTTGACACTAAACTAGAGCCAGTTTGATAACCATAGGTAATTAGCGAATCAATTACCCAGCCGTTAGCTGGCACAGTTATTTTTGAAGCTAACCAAGCACCAGTTGTGCGATTTTGCCCAGTTCCATAAAGTGTTGCGCCAAGACCAACTTGAGTAGCAGAAACGTCTTTTCCACCAGCACCTTGCCCAGGGTGTGTCACTAACGAGGAAGTGCCCGCTAATAAAATAGTTTGTCCAACGACAGTTGCACTAACCGTCATTGCAGCAATTAAAGTAAAGATTTTTTTCATGTTTATGAGTTTATTAGTTTAAATTAAAGATACTTTAAATTAACCTAAAATACAACTTTAATAAAACTTAATCTTCAAGATGTATTGTAAATTCTTCTTATTTTTATATTCAAAATTAATTGAAACATGGACACAACAAAACCAAAAAAATCATTACTGCGCCGTATTCTTAAATGGAGTGGCATTTCGTTATTATTAATTATTATTTTGTTAATAGCGGCTCCGTTTATTTTTAAAGATAAAATTATTGCTATTGTTAAAGAGCAAGCAAATAATAATTTAAACGCGAAAGTAGATTTTGGTGAATTTGATCTAACACTGTTTTCATCGTTTCCTGATTTTAGATTTAAGATCAATAACGTAAGTGTTATTGGTGTTAATGAATTTAAGGATGATACTTTGGCTTTTATTACTAACCTAAGCACAGATATTAATTTAAAAAGTGTTATCAGTGGTGGTCCTTATGGCATCAACTCGATAGTTATTGATAAGGCGCGTATTTTAGGAAAAGTTCTAAAAGATGGTAAAGCCAACTGGGATATCGCAAAACCAAGTACAGACTCTACAGGCGCTTCAACGCCTGAATCTGCAGAGCCAACAAAGTTTGCCATGAAATTAAAAGAGTTTAAGATTAAAGAAGCATACATTGTTTACGACGACCAACAAGGTGACATGTATGCAAAATTAGAAAACTTTAATTACGACCTGAATGGTGATTTTACACAAGATAATTTTGTTTTAAATAATTTATTAGACATTGCTAAAACAACCTTTAAAATGAGTGGTGTTGCTTATTTAAACGAAGTTCACACACATTTAAAAGCAGATCTTGATATGGATATGCCAAAAATGAAATTTACATTTAAAGAAAATGAATTTAGTTTAAATGATCTAACATTAGGCTTTGATGGTTTTGTTGAAATGCCCGACACCAATATTAAAATGGATCTTAAGTTTAAAGCTAACCAAACAGAATTTAAATCTATTTTATCTCTAATACCAAGTGTTTATTCAAAAGATTTTGCATCGGTTAAAACCGCTGGAAAACTAGCTTTGGATGGTTATGCAATTGGAACCTATAACGCTTCGCAGATGCCAGCATTTGGTGTTAACTTAAGCATTAAAGATGCCATGTTCAAATATCCAACGTTACCAATATCTGT
>JBEIEI010000062.1:0-13504 GCA_040382975.1 Flavobacteriales bacterium | reverse complement strand
GTTCGAACGACTCTGCACCGCAGGGGCCTGCAATTAGCAGAGGCTCTGCGGTTATTGGTAACCAGGTATTTAAAGGGCTAATTTTCATTTAAAGAGTAACAAATAAAAGTGATTAAGGTTTCAAAAAAACTATTATACAAAAATATTTAACCACATAGTACTCATAGTTTTGTTAAGCGTTTATTTCAAAATTAAGTAACACATAATTATCCGCCAAAGGCGGATAATTGCTATGATTAACTATTTATTCAAAGTGCATTCATTTATAACAACTATGTATCTATGTGTTTTTTTAATAAAAATTTATATTGTTAAAGGTTTCAGACACGAAAATTACCCTTTTTACGGTATTTAAAAAACTAAATGATTGAATTAGTTTTACGGTATGAATATTGAAAAGCCAAAAGCACTCATATTTTTTCAGAATAATTGCCCTACAACTGTTTTTACAGAATGTTGTAAGAAGAAGAATGATTGCTGTAAAAAATTTAAAAAAGGCGACCGTTGCAAAAAATGCCCGGGTAGAAAATAAAAAAGTTGACTTACAAATTCTACAACGTTAAGGTATATTGCACTGATATTTTTAGTTTTGATAACATTGAGTCTCTGTTTTTTTAATTAATTCAAATTTCGTTTTAATCTTGTCTCTTAAGCAATTTGCCTTTTCAAATATTCCGAATTAATCAAATTAGCGATGTTACAAAATGCAAGCTTGCTTTTATTAAAATTTTCTTCGTGTTTTTGATTTAAGCTGTTTATGAACATTGGTTTTAATTACAAGTAATTCTAAGAATTAAATTAATTATTGTTCAACCATGTTGTGATTATTACAAAAGCGCATTATGTTATTACCATTAATATATTAAGTTTTCCTCACAACGCATATTATTTATATTATATTAAAATAAAATGCGTAGACTTACTAACGCTTAAATCTAAAAACCTTTGTTTCAACGATTTAAAAAGTAAACTAAAACAGTAATTACGAAGAATCTTTTATACAAGACAATTTTCGAACCTGATAACTAGAAAGGCAATAAAAAAAATTAACCCTTTTTAAAAATTGACCTTATAAATGGATAAAAATTTAAATTAATAAAAATATTAAAGAAAGTTTGAAATCAATCTAAAAATCAACTTAATTATATAAAAGAAAAAGTATGAGAAAAATAAATTTTAATAAAAAAACCTTTTTGTTTCTTATAGCCTTGATAGGCTTTACGGAATTTAAAGCGCAACAAGCCCCCATTGCACCAGGCTGTACAACAAGTTACTCAATCATAAATCCTCAAGGCATAGTTGTTACAACGGGTATTACTGGTACTGGGAATAATCAAGTTACTTTGGGAGCTATTTGCCCAAATTTTAGTCTCGTAGTAAAAAACACTACTAGTTCTCCGACCCCAACAACTATTGGCGCTTTTGTAACAATAGTAACCTCAAGCGCAACCATCACCTACACTTTGTTTAACAGCCCGGCAAATACACTTACTGTGCCAATTACAATATACGATCCCTTAGCCGCACTACCATGTACCGTAACCATTGGACTTGCTCCTCAGTTTGATGGTGACGGTTGTCAGAATTTTATCTTTGACATTTATCCTATACCAGACCCAGGCTTTATTATTTCACCAAATCCTGTTTGCTTAAATTCTTCAGTTTGTTTTAGTTCTACCGCTGCACCACCTTATTCACTTGCTACACAAAATTTTGGCGGGTATTACATAGGGGCAATGAACCAAACTCTTTACAACAATATTGTTCTCGGTCAGGCGCCAAATTTTTCGGGATCTGTTACATGTAATCCTGCAACTGTATTTGGAGTTGGTATACATACTATTACGAATGTTACATCTATTGGATCGTCAGGATTTTGCTTTAATTCACAAACAAACACCTTGCAAGTATTACCCACGTTAGGCACCGTTTCAATAAGCGCACCACCAACACCAATATGTTCTGGTCAACCAGCCACAATAACAGCAGTGCAGTTGGAGCTACAAGTTATACTTGGTTCCCTGGTAATATTGTGGGCAACCCTATTACTGTTAATCCTACAATTAATACTTCAACACAGTTATTGCCTCAAATGCAAATAACTGCACAAATACAGCAGTTGCAAATGTAGAAGTTGTACCATGTTGTTTGGCAGGAAGAACAGTTATTAATTTAAGTAACGTTAATATTGTAGCGCCGGGCGCAAGTACTCTAGTTTGGAGCAGTTTAGCAAGTGGTGGAAGTTATAATGGTAATATTTCTTTACCAACTTCAACATACATAATACAAGGGTCTTATAACGTAATTGGAGGTTTAACAATAAGTACGCCAGTTTCAATTGCAAACACTCACATGGCTTTTGCCGATGCAATTTCAGTTAATCAAAATGCAGCAACGTCTATTGACAGAAGTTACTGGCATGGTTGTGATAAAAACTGGCAAGGTATTTTATCTACAAGGCAATTAACTGTTACTAATTCTGTTTTTGAAGATGCCGCTGGTGTAATACAAATTAATGCTACAGTAAATAATCATAATGGTTTATTAGTTGACAATACTATTTTTAATAAAAATGTTTATGGTATGATAATTACCGGATCAAAATTAGCCTCATATAAATTAACTGGCTCTATATTTACTTCTAGAGATATACCCGCAGCTAATTATTTATATACTACTGGGCAACGCTGGACTAGCTTAGCTAACTTTAATAATACAACTTTAGCAACTTATAATGCTGGCTTTTTAAAGGGATCTGTCGCGCTGGGTTTACCTAATACAGCAAGGGGACAAGTTGGTATTTATTTTGGCACAGCATCGTTATTAATTACAGCTGGCAACTTAAACGGCAATATTACAATTGGCGATGCTTCTACAACGCCAACAGTAAATAGCTCATACACCAATGTATTTGATTATTTAAGAATTGGAGAATACAACAGTAAGTCTAGGCTTATAACTTATAATAGCTGGCATCAATATATTAGCTCAATTCCTGCGGCAGATTTGTATGGTAATTCAACAGCCTGCGTTTATAACAACTCTACACCAAGAGCAATTATAGGCTCTAATGCTTTAGGCACAGGTTTAAATATTTATTCAAACAACTTTACCAACTCTACCAATGGTATTTATGCGGCAAACAATGGCACGCTAAATGTTTATAATAATCAATTTACAACTATAACACAATATGGTGTGCAGGTAGAAAACTGGAATTGTACAAACACACAAACGGTGCAAATTAATAATAATAATTTTGCAACCTGCTTGTATGATTTGTATGCGTTTAATAATAACACCATTAAGTTAAATTTTTCAACTAACACGTCTATTTACCCGTTTATTACCGTTAAACCTAAGGTAACCTATCACGCATACATTAGCGAAATAAGCAGCCCGGCTACAGCTATATATTATATTGGTTTTGGTAACTCTAGCGGTAAAGTTAATGGTGTATATTGCATTAATACCTATTCGCCTGCTGTTGTAAACAATACAATAACTGTTAGAACGCCAATTGGCACAGGTTTTAACGCCCCTATTTGGTTAGATAATACCCACCAAGGCGATATTAAGTTTAATACTTTAAGTGTTAACCCAACAAATTTAAATAGCTATAACACTTTTGGTATTTTTACCAATGTTGGTAATAATAATTTATTTTGCGAAAATTACATTACCGGCGCGGGTTCTTGTATGAAATTTCAGGGCTCAAGCCCAAGCCGCATTTACCGTAATAATTTAAACAGCGTGCCAACAGCGTCGTGTTTATTTGGGATCTTTTTAGATAACAACGGTTCTGTAGGCCCAATAAAATATAATACCAGTTGTGCAGACAATATTTTTGGTGATTTTAATTATCCTGGTAATGGCGCAGATACTTATGCTCAAAATGGAAGTATCGGCTCTTCAATTGATTATTCTGGGGCGAATACTTCAAACAACCCTTATTGTCCGTTTAGTAATCTGGTTAACCCAGCTATTCCACTTTCTACATCTTTCACTAAAGTAATAAATAATTCTACTGGAGTCGCGGTTTGTATTGTTCAGCCTATGAGTGCTCAAATGGTTCAGCAAAGCAGTTCAAGCGGATCTACACCAACTTTAAGTTCAGGTGTTCCCATTATTATGAATAGTGCGTCAAACTTTAGTTCAAACAATCTTGTTATGAAAGCAATAGCTAACAAAACTACTTTTGAATTAGCAAAAAAATCTGCTATTAATACAAGTACTATTGTTGGAGGTACGGTTTTCATGAATACTAACTCAAATAATTCAATTGGCAGTTTTTATAAAATGGATAGTTTGGTAGGGCGTTTTGCAGTAACAAATAATACTGTTACTTTAAATCAAGCAAAAGACTTAAATACTGCTTTATTACCCATTGGTGTAATTGAAAGCAACCAAAAAATGTTTAACACTATTTACCATCTGTTTATGAAAAACGAAAATTTGATCACCGTTGCTCATATTAACACCTTAAAGAGTTTAGCCGCTTTATGCCCGTTTACTGATGGTACAAGTGTTTATCAATCAAGAGCTTTGGTAAAGCGTTTTGATACTACTGCGTTTGTTAATGCTTGCGAAAACAACCCAGTGATAGTTAACAACGGTAACAGGTTTATAAACAGCAATACAGAGCTTAATCAAAGTACGGAAGCTTTATCTACCTTAATTTACCCTAACCCGGCTGGTAACGAAATTACGGTATCGACTGATGTAGATGGCTCAAAATTGTTTATCTTTAGCCTTTTAGGACAATTGTTATTAGAAAGCGATCTAACCACTTTAACTAAGATAAATGTAAGTGATTTTAAAAATGGAACATATATTTATAAGATTGTAAAAGATGCTAAAATTATTAAAACTGATAAATTAATTATCAGTAAATAATGAATAAAGGACTTAAAATAAATTTAATATGTAAAGCAAAAAGGGCTTATGCCCTTTTTGCTTTTATTTTGTTTATTAATAAAGTAACCTCTCAGATAAACTTAATTCCAAATCCAAGCTTTGAAGATTCATTGGGGATACCAGTTACAAGCAACCAATTAGACAGTTGTAAAAATTGGTATAATTCTTTTGGTTCAGTTGATTATTTTTCAAAGTATTCTCCTATTAATTATCTTGGGAATTGTGGTGTAAATATTCCAAGAAATGATGTAGGGTTTCAAAATCCTCATTCTGGAAATTTTTATATAGGATTATCACCTTACATTCAATATCCACAGTCAGCAGGTTATCCTAATTTTTCCTTGCAATTTGAACTTCTTGGAACTAAGTTAAACCAAAAATTATTATCTAACCATGTTTATGATTTTAAACTTTACTACTCTTTAGCAAACAGTTCCAAATTAATTAGTAACCAATTTTCAGCCTATTTTTCAGTAAATCAATATACCATAAATAGTGGTTCATTTATTCCAAATAGTCAATTGTGGTATGATTCTAACATTAACAATATTAACCCACAGGTGAATAATGACACAACTCAATTTCTTATAAATGACTCTTTGAACTGGAGTGTTTTTGGTGATTGTTTTCTAGCAAATGGAGGAGAAGAATTTATTACAATAGGGAATTTGAGAGATAATAAATTTAATAAAACACTTAGTACAAATTTTACTTTTTCCACTACTTCGTGCAATGCGAATAATTTCGGCAGCTATATGTATTTGTATATAGATGATGTTTCTCTTTACGATCTCGGCTATTATAGCGGCAAAGCAAATTGTAAAAATGATACAGTTATTTGTTTTAACTCCAGCATAAGTATTAGCAATAATATAAAAGATAGTTCAATTATTGTTTGGCAAGCCCACCCAAGTTTAAGTTGCACTAGTTGCCCTAACCCAATAGCTACGCCAACCGTTACAACAAAATACTATATTACAAAAACCTTATGTAGTTTTATTACAAAAGATAGTATTACGGTTACAGTTATTACACCGAGTGTTATTGCAAATGCAGGAATAAACGATACTATTTGTTTAAGTAAAAATAGAAGATTAGGAACGGCAGATAGCACTTACTTTACAAATTACGTTTGGCAACCAAACATAAATTTAAGTTGTTTTAACTGTGCTATGCCTTATGCAAACCCAATTTCTGACATAACCTATACTTTACAACGTAGCCAATGTAATGTAACTAATAGCAGTACAGTATTTGTTAAAGTTGAAGATTGTGCGCCAATATTTACCATACCAAACATATTTACCCCCAACGGCGATGGCGTTAACGATGCGTGGGGTGTAAATTTCAGTAATACACAATATATTAAAAACTTTCAACTAAATATTTTTAATCGTTGGGGCACTCCTATTTTACAAACGCCAAACGAATCGCAAAAAGAGAATTCAAAAATAAATTTACCATTAATAAAATGGGATGGACATACAACAAGTGGGGAGGCATGCGTAGATGGTATTTATTTTTACATCATCAACTTTGAATTAAACGGTGAAAAGAAAACGTTTAAAGGAAATGTTACGTTAATTAGGTAGTAAATTTAGGAAACATGGTTATATTATTCCCCAAAAAGCGTAAAGGGAAGGAGGCTTTGTAATGTCAATTGATGTTATAAGCGATCTAAGTACTCGTTCAGGTTTACAAATTCTTAAACAATTCTTCTTTTAAAGTTCTTACGCCGTTAACCGCTGTTTGCTTAATGTGTTGAAGTCCTTTTACATGATCCAGATTAAATTCGCCCGGATCTACTAACCATTTTGGTGTTGTTGTTTTTACAAAATGTATGATTCCTGCCGCCGGATAAACATTCAGCGAAGTGCCTACTACAACAAAAAGATCGGCTTGCGCGGCTATATCATTTGCCATATCCATTTGCGGTACATCTTCTCCAAACCAAACAATATGCGGGCGCAATTGAGAGCCTTTAATGCAATTATCGCCAACTACTAATTCAGCTTTGTTTAATTGGTAAATTAAACTTGGGTCGGCAGTACTTCTTGCCTTCATTATTTCGCCGTGTAAATGAATAACGTTTTTACTTCCTGCGCGCTCATGCAGATCGTCTACATTTTGTGTAACTACTTGCACATCAAATTTAGTTTGTAATTCGGCAATTAGATCATGTGCACCGTTTGGTTTTGCTGCCATTACCTGCTTACGGCGCTGATTATAAAACTCTAAAACCAACTCGCGATTTTTTACCCAGGCATCAATAGTTGCTACATCTTCAATGCGAAATTCTTCCCATAGTCCACCCGAATCGCGAAATGTTTTAATTCCGCTTTCGGCACTAATTCCTGCACCTGTAAAAACTATTAACCGTTTTTTGGCCATTTTATAAATTCTCTTTTACGAATTTAAATATTTTAGAGTAAATATGTAAGCGTGTTAAACCACCACTAATGCCATGACTTTTATTTGGGTAGATCATAAAATCAAAGGGGATGTTTTTACTAACCATAGCGTTTGCTAATTCCATGCTGTTTTGCAAATGCACATTATCGTCGGCGCTGCCGTGTATCAATAAAAATTTACCTTTAATATCCTTTACAAAATTGGTTGGCGAATTATCTTCGTAACCACTTTTGTTATCTATTGGTTTACGTAAAAAACGCTCTGTATAAATATTGTCGTAGTATTTCCAATTTGTAACAGGCGCAACTGCAACTGCTGTTTTAAAAACGTCGCCACCTTTTGAAATTAGTAAAGAGGCCATATAACCACCAAAGCTCCAGCCTTGAAAGCCAATACGGGTTTTATCTACAAAGGGTAAACTGCCTAAATATTTTGCGGTTTCAATTTGATCAATGGTTTCTAACTTCCCTAGTTGTAAGTAGGTGCTGTGTTTAAACTGGCGACCGCGACCTTGCGTACCTCTGTTGTCAACACACACAACCATATATCCTTCTTGATTTAAAAAGTTATGCCAGAAATAATCTGTACCATCCCAATTGTTATTTACTTCGTTAGCTCCGGGTCCACCATATGCATACATATAAACAGGATATTTTTTTGTTGAATCAAAATTTTGCGGTTTTAACATCCAACCATTTAATTCAACACCCTCTGAGGTTTTAAATCTAAAAAATTGTTTTGTAGACAAGTTATAGTTTTTCATTTTGCTTTTTAAAGCAGCATTATCTTCCAATACTTTTACGGTTTTGCCATTAATACTATTTAATTCGTAAACAGGTGGCGTATTTGCATCGCTGTAAGTTGAGATGTAATATTTATAACCAGGTGTAAATTCAAAACTTGTAAATCCCGATCTAGTCGATAAACGTTTTTTGTCTTTTCCGTTTAATTTAACACTATACACATCGCGGTTAGTAGCACCATTTTCTGCAGAAACATAATAAAGGGTTTTAGTTTCTTCATCGTAGCCACTAAATTCCGTAACATCAAATTGTCCTTTTGTGATTTGATTGATCAATTTACCATTAAGGTCATAATAATAAAGGTGATTGTATTCGTCGCGCTCACTAGAAATAATAAAGCCTTTATCACCAATAAATCTTAGATCGTCGGTAACATCCACATAAGTTTTACTTTCGTCGGTATAAGCAACTGCGCCTTTGCCGCCAATTACATCGGTAAACAGTAATTCTAATTTATTTTGTAAGCGATTTAAGCGCGTAATGGATAGCACTAATGGGTTATTGGTAAATTGAATGCGCGGGATATAAATATCTTTTTCGGTTCCAATATCGGCAGTAACGGTTCTTTTAGATTCTTCATCAAAAATATGAACCGATACAATTGAATTTTCTTCGCCGGCTTTTGGATATTTGAAAGTATATTGTGTTGGATACAATTCGGCTTTATAATAATCCATGGTGTATTCTTTTACTTTGGTCTCGTCAAATTTTACGTAAGCTAAGTATTGGCTATTCATACTCCAATCAAAATAATCTGCTCGCGAAAACTCTTCTTCATAAACCCAATCTGCCCAGCCATTTTTAATTTTATTTGCTTCACCATCGCTTGTAACAACTATTTCTGCGCCCGTTTCAAGATACTTGATGTATAAATTATTCTCTCTTACAAAAGCAATTTTTTTTCCGTCAGGCGAAAATAGTGGAAACATTTGTTGTCCTTTATCACTTAGCTGAATGGTTTTTTTTGTTGCAATATCGTAAACATAATAATTGGCTTTTGGCGAACGACGATAAACGTTTTCTCTGTTTTCGTAAAGCAATAATTTATCTTCGTTTGGACTAAATTGGTAGGTATAAAGGTTAAGTGGTTTGTTGTTAAATTTTACATCTTCACCTTTTACAAGTTCTTTGATTTTTTTTCCGGTTTTAAGATCAAACTGACTCAAGTTTGTTTGAGAGCCATAGGATTCAATGTCAACATAATTTACGCCGTCATTCATCACGTTAAATCCTTGCGCGTATTTAGCATAAAAAATGCCTTTTGCCCAAATATCCTCTAAAGTGAGTTTTTGTTGAGAAAAAAAAGTAAGTGGAAGGATGAATAAAACAAGAATAAATTTTTTCATGACTGTTTTTTAGTTTTTGTTGCTTGTGAATTTAGTAAAATAATCTTAAATGTATAATGTATAAACTACCAATTGGGCTTAAAATTAGGCGAATTAACCGTGGTAAACCCTCGAAAAAATAATTAAACCATTTTTTATTTGTAAAACTTCACCAACCCTAAGATCTTCTTCGTTTTTTACATGCCTCATGTATTCCATAAAAACCTGGTCCTCATCAGCAGTTAGTTTTATTACCTCGTATTTTAATGTTGGCAGGCGGTCAAACGCATCTTGCCACCATTCTCTCAAAGCTTGTTTACCTTTTATTAAACCATTTGTTTCGGGTTTGCGAATTTTTAATTTCGGACTAAAATGTTCTGCGGTATCACTGTATAATGATAACAGTTTTTCAAGATCATGTTCGTTAAAAGCTTCAAACCAATTAAACGCTATTTTTTTATTTTGTTCGGGGGCCATAAATATATTTTTACAAATTGTATCTTTAGATCATGCTAAAAAACGTTTTTATTTTCATAGTTGCAATTTCTTTTTTTATTTCATGTACACCTGAAAAACAAAAGGTAGATCTTATTATCCATAATGCAGTTATTTATTCGGTAGATTCATCGTTTGCTATTTATGAAGCTATGGCAATAAAAGAGGGTAAGGTGGTTGAGGTAAATTCGAATGATGTTATTCTTAATAAATACAGCTCAGTAAGTAATAATGATTTAAACGGAAAAGCAGTTTTTCCCGGATTTATAGATGCACATTGTCATTTTTTAGGTTACGGTTTGGGTTTGCAACAAGTAAATTTAATTGGCACACGATCGTTTAACGACGTAATTAAACGTGTTGTTGATTTTACAAACAATAAACCGGCAGATCATACAAAAATGCCATCCTCTTTAGGCAATGAGGATTGGATCATTGGGCGGGGATGGGATCAAAACGATTGGGAGAATAAACAATATCCGAACAAAAATAAGTTGGATTCACTTTTTCCTGAAACACCTGTAATGCTTACTAGAATTGATGGACACGCGGCCTTAGTGAATAGCGAAGCGCTTAAAAGAGCGGGTATTACAGCAAATACAAAAAATAATATAGGAGGTCAGATCGAACTGGCTGGTGGAAAATTGACCGGTATTTTAATTGACAATGCAGTTGACATGGTTACAAGTTTTATTCCTAAAGCCGGAAAAGAAAAATTGGAAAATGCTTTGTTAAATGCGCAGAACAATTGTTTGGCCATGGGCTTAACTACGGTTGACGATGCAGGTTTAATGAAACATGAAATTGATGTGATAGATGAAATTCAAAAGTCGGGAAAATTAAAAATGCGTGTATACGCTATGTTAAGTGATAGTGAACCAAACTATGCTTATTATTTGAAGCATGGTATTTATAAAACAGATAAATTAAATGTGCGCTCGTTTAAATTTTATGCAGATGGCGCTTTGGGTTCTCGTGGAGCTTGTTTACTAAATGACTATAAGGATAAACAAAACTGGAAAGGTTTTTTACTAAGCGAACAAAAACATTTTGAAAAGTACGCTAAAATGATGGTAGAAAAAGGATTTCAAATGAATACACATTGCATTGGCGATTCTGCTTACAAAGTTATTTTAAACACTTATTTAAAAGCCGGTGCAAAAAGAGAAAATCGCTGGCGGATAGAACACGCGCAGGTTGTAAGCCCCGGGGAGATGAAAATTTCTGACGGGATCATACCTTCGGTGCAGCCAACACATGCCACAAGTGATATGTACTGGGCAAAAGACAGGCTAGGGGAGCAACGCGTAAAACACGCTTATGCTTATAAAGATCTACTAACGGTTTGTGGCTTGGTAGCATTAGGAACTGATTTTCCGGTGGAGGATATTTCGCCATTTAAAACTTTTTTTGCTGCTGTTGCAAGGCAGGATAGTAAAGGCTTTCCAAAGGATGGATTTCAAAAAGAAAATGCTCTTACGAGAGAAGAAACTTTAAAAGGTATGACCATTTGGGCAGCTTATTCAAACTTTGAAGAAAATGAAAAGGGGAGTTTAGAAAAAGGAAAATTTGCCGACTTTATTATATTGGATAACGATATTATGAAATGTAAACTAGAAGAGGTTTTAAAAACAAAAGTACTAACTACCTATATAAACGGGGAACGGGTATTTGAATTAAAATAGGTTTTTAAGATCAATTAAATTTAAAATATGTCTTCCTGAATAACTTTCAGGTTTTTCTTCTGCAAAATATATTGCTTCCCAGCCTGCGTTTAATGCACCTAAAATGTCACTTTCAAAATTATCGCCTATCATTACACACTCTTCTGTTTTAGCATCTGCAAAACTTTCCGCTAATCTAAAGATCTTTTCTTCGGGCTTTGACAGGTTATGCTCTTCGCTAATAATGATGTTTTTAAAGTAATTTCTTAGTCCGCAGCCATCAATTTTTATGGCCTGCACTTCTTTAAAACCGTTGGTGATAATATGTAAATGATAATTTTTATTTAAATAATCCAGTGTTTCAATGCAGCCATTTTTTAGATGTTTCCCCTTTGGGCCACGTTCTAAATAATGTTCGGTAATTACAAGGTTCTCGTTATAATTATCGTAATTAAATTGTTTAAAGGCCAAATTAAATCGGTGGTTACGTAAGTATTCTTTATCAATTTCTTTTTTGGCATACTCTACCCAAAGTTGCAGGTTTGTTTTTTTATATGTAGAATGAAAAGTTGAAAAATCTGTTTTTAGTTTGTCTGCAAGATCAAATTCTAAAAAAAGTTGTTCTAAAACATGTCCTGAATTTTTCTCGAAGTCCCAGAGAGTATCATCAAGATCAAAAAATAAATGTTTTTTATTTGTTAGATCACGTGCCATTCTTTTAATTGATCATGAAATAGATAAAGGATAAAATAAAGGCCGATGGCCCATACTATTACCGAAACACTTAAATATAAAACCACTTTTTTCTTGTCCTTAAAAAATTTCTCAGCAAAAAAGGCGCCAATGGGTTGCGAAATTAATGGTGTTATTGCAGCAATGC
Source organism: Flavobacteriales bacterium (assembly GCA_040382975.1). Lineage (GTDB taxonomy): Bacteria > Bacteroidota > Bacteroidia > B-17B0 > Aurantibacillaceae > Aurantibacillus. Next base: position 1,008 of record JBEIEI010000062.1, on the reverse strand, counting down.
CTGCAAGCCCAAAACGTTGTTTGATCCGGATCATTCTCCGAGTTGTTTTTGTAAATATTTTCTTTTTAATATTTCTTTTTTCTCTGTAGCTGTGTGTCCATTTTAATATTACAGCACTTAAATTGGTGAAAATTATATTTCCGGTTATACCACCGGCGCAGGAAACTAATATCACTTTTACAAAGTTGTATTTAAAAACAATAACTGCGGTAGGCAAGCCCAGTTTCACAAAGAAAAAAGTGCAAGTAATGAAAACTGAAAATATTTTTAAGAATTCGGCCAAAGTTGTGGCAAATTAACACATTGGGGGGACGTAAAGCAAATTATTAACGCTAATTATTGTTATATAACTAAAGGCTTTTAGCTTGGGTATATTAATTAAATTCCGTAATTTCGACCCCCAGCTAACAAAACTAATAATTTACTTATGTCAACAAACACAGTAAATGCAACTCAAGCACACGCAGAAAGCATGTTTGACGCTGTATTGGCCCGCTTAGATGTGGCCGCCAAATTAATGAACCTAAGCGAAGAGGTTTTACAAGTTTTAAGAAACCCAAGTAAGCAGGTAAAAGTAAGCCTTCCTATTATGATGGATAATGGTAAAATTCAGGTTTTTGAAGGTTACCGTACAGTGCACAGTACACATTTAGGGCCAAGCAAAGGTGGTATCCGTTATGCAATGGATGTTAATGCAGATGAAGTTATGGCCTTAGCAGCATGGATGAGTTTTAAATGTGCCGTAGCAAATTTACCATATGGTGGTGCAAAAGGTGGCATAAAATGTGATCCACGTTCAATGAGCGTAGGAGAGTTAGAGCGTTTAAGTCGTGCTTACGCTGTTTCTATGAAAGATATTTTTGGAGTAAAGAGAGATAGTCCTGCACCGGATATGGGTACAAGCGGAAGAGAAATGGCTTGGATCCTAGATGAATTTAATAAAATTAATGGTGAAGATAGTCCGGGTGTAATTACCGGAAAACCTATTGCAATTGGTGGTTCATTAGG
>JBEIEI010000061.1:0-13516 GCA_040382975.1 Flavobacteriales bacterium | reverse complement strand
TGTCCTTCCATTTTACGACAGTTTACACAAGCCCAACCTGTAAAGTCGACAAGAATTGGTTTGTTTACTTTTTTAGCATACTCTAATGCTAAATAATAATCATCAAACGCAGGTATGCCATTTGGTCCTCTGTGTGCGTGTTCCGGTAGATCAGTGTGAACGGCATTCGCAGAAACGGTCTCTGCTTTTCTTCCGCCAAAACCTTCGGGAGATTCGCTATAAAAATCTGGGGGTGGAAAACCACTAATTAATTTCAAAGGAGCGCCCCATAAACCTGGGATTAAATAAATTGTAAATGCAAATGCAAAAATAGCCATCATTAAACGAGGTACCGAAACGTATTTCATTTCGCTATCGTGCGAAAGCTTGAACCAGCCCATTAGGTAACCGCCAAGCAAAGCAAAAATTACTATCCATAATACAATAAAAATTTCTCTTGTTAAAATACCCGCTTGCACAACAAGGTCGGCGTTTGATAAAAATTTCATTGCTAAGGCTAACTCTAAAAAACCCAAAACCACTTTTACAGAATTTAACCAACCACCCGATTTTGGTAATGAATTTAACCAACCCGGAAATGCCGCAAACAAACCAAATGGTAAAGCAAGCGCTAATGAAAAACCAAACATACCAAAAAACGGTCCTGCCAATGCGCCTGTTGAAGCGGCTTCTACAAGGAGCGTTCCTATAATAGGGCCTGTGCAAGAGAATGAAACTAAACCTAAAGTAAAGGCCATAAAGAAAATTCCTATCAGGCCACCTTTATCAGATTTTGCATCCATTTTATTTACAAAACCCGATGGTAAAGTAATTTCAAAAGCACCTAAAAACGAAACGGCAAACACAACTAATAAAACGAAGAAAGCTAAATTGAACCACACGTTAGTGGCCAAATTATTCATAGCATCGGCTCCAAAAATTAGTGTAACGCCAAGCCCTAACACAATATAAATTACAATAATAGAAATGGCGTAAATAAGCGCATTACGAATTCCTGCAGCTTTTGTTTTACTTTGTTTAGTAAAAAAGCTAACAGTCATTGGTATCATAGGAAACACGCAAGGTGTAAGCAATGCTAATAATCCACCAATAAATCCGGCAATAAATAATCCTAAATAAGTTGCTCTTTCTTTCTTCTCGGGAGCAGCAGAAATAACAACATCATCTGTGTGATGTTTTACAGAGGTAAGTGTATTATCGTTGGCGGTAGTTTGTTGAGTAGTATCAGGTGTAACCGTTTCTGTTGTTGTCGTTTCTATAACTCCAGCGATCAATTCAGGCACTTCTAGTTTAAAACTAAAATCAACCGGTGGAGAAAATTTCTGGCATTGACTTTCATTACAAGCCATCCCATCAATAAAACCTTTAACTGTAAATGGTCTATTGGTTAATACTTTAATTTTTTGTTTAAACACAGCAGTGTTCTCAAAAAAACGCACCACTAAATTATCAAATACCGGTTCTGCATGTTCAATGGGTTTTGGCTCAATAACCTTTCCTATTAATTTAAAATCTTTGGATTTTTCAAACTCAAAATAGGTTGGTAGTGGTCCATCGGGTGTTTCAATTTGAGAATATAGGTGCCATGTTGGTTCGATCTTTGCCTTAAAGCTAAGCTCAATTTCATCTGCGCTGATCTTTTTTTGAGAGAAACTCCATGAAACATATTGTTTTTGTCCGAAAACACTCGAAAGTTGAAACGCCAAAACTAAAAGGAGCAGAAAAATTTTCTTCATGGAATAATTTATTAAATCATTTTAATAGGCAAAAATACTATTATTTTTTTATTGGGCCTTAACCGCTAAATCTATCGTTTTTGGAGGCAGACACATCATATCATTACAACACATAAACTCCACTTTGATAGCAATGGTTGCACCTGCCTTTCCGACAAGTTTTACTTTTTGTTTAAATTCCGATTTATCTGTCACCACAAAGATCTTGGCATCAAAGGCTTTGTCAAATTCTTCATGCACATTACTTTCTTCTACCTTTCCAACTAAAGTATATAGTTTTGATTCGGTAAACTTAAAGGTGGTTGCAACAGGGCCATCAGCAGTAACTTTTTGAGAGTATGTATGCCAGCCTTTTTCTACTTTTGGTGTAATAATTATTTCTCCTTCGGTAGCAGAAATTGACTTATAAACAGCTTGCCATACTATTGGGTTTTGACCCTGAGATCTAACTCCTAGGAAAGCAAACAAACAAAATACTATTGCAACTAATTTATTCATAAATTTTATTTTAACTAAAGTTGCTGCTATTTTTTTTCTTAAACAATTACCTAAACAAAGTTTAACATTTTTACTGTTACCTGCCTAAATTTCGTATTTGAGAAAAAATTATTTTTAAATCATTCTCTATCTTATAATCCTTAGAGTAATTTAAAAAAGATTTGTTGATACGGTCTTCTGAGGCCGGCCCTGCAATAGCATCGGCGGGTGTTAAAATAGATGGACGAATAGACGGCAGATCTTTTCTCGGATTTTTTCCGTAACCAACCCAAGAGTAAACACCAATTAAAACATAAAATATGTTGGCAATAAAATTTAGTTTATTCTTCTGTGGCCAAATTAAGATCCAGAAAAATAATAGCGCAGTAAAGCTAACAACAATATCCAATAAGCGTTTTTTTCTTCTGTTTTCGGGTCTTCCAACGTTATTTACATCTATTACATACAGATCACCGGCCGTATCAATGCTGTTGCTTCCAATAATAGAAAGACTTTCAGGGGGCGCAATTTTAAATTCGACGCCCTTGGTTACAAGCGTTATCATTTTATCTATGATCTCGCGAGAAGAAATATCTCTTGCGCAAAAAATAATTTCGTTCAATTGATGCACATCAATAGCTTCGTTTATTTGATGAAAGTGACCAATGTACGCTTGGTTTTTTATACCATTACTTTCGTTACTAATAAAGCCAATAAATTCTGACTGAATGTTTGTTTTTTTAAGAAGATCGTTTACTCGGTTAAATTCCGGTTCGCTTCCGATGATAGCAATGCGCGCATTAGTTTTGTAACCACCTATTTTAAATTTTTTAATTTTTAAAAGGTGATAAATAAATCTGGTAACCAAATAAATTGCCAGTGTATAAGCAGAGCCAATTAAAATTAAAGCTCTTGAAAAGCGGTAGTATTCGGGCAACAACGAATAAACAATTAAAATAAACGCCGTTCCGGCCAACACCCCTCTTATAACCTTTGTTAACCTCAACGGCACATCATAACCACCACTTAAGTAAACAAAAAACATCCACACTAAGGTGTAAATTGGAAAGAAAAAGTTTACTGTTTCTCGTGAATAAAAATTTGGGAAGAGTTTAAAATTAACTTCATACACGTTTTTACATACGTAAAGTCCAAATAAGATAAGTGTAAAATCAATTGCGGGGAAAAACCATTGTTTTATGAAACGAGCTGTAATAGCCGCCGCTGCCCGCAAATAAATAGCTAAATAAATTAAAAACCTAAATGTGCGTGCGTGGTTTTGACTAAAATGTTTTTGTGCAAAAATGGCCATTGCTTTGTAAAAAACAATTACATAATTAACGCTGCTTTTTTTTGTGCTTTCGCCTTTGTAGTGAATAATGCTACTGTCGGCAAAATAATAATTTTTGTAGCCGCCTTGCGTAATGCGGTAAGAGAGATCAATGTCTTCTCCATACATAAAAAAAGTTTCATCCAACAAGCCTACTTTATCTAAGGCTTCTTTGCGCATAAGCATAAAAGCACCACTTAAAATATCTACCTGGTGATTTTTATTCTTATCTAAAAAGGTTAAATGATATTGGCCGAATTTTTTTGACCCAGGGAATAATTTAGCAAAACCGAATATTTTATAAAACGCAACAGCGGGTGTAGGCAAGCCGCGTTTGCTTTCGGGTAAAAAATTGCCTTTTCCGTCTAACATTTTAATGCCAAGTCCACCTCCATCAGAGTGAGCCTCCATAAAGGCTATGGTTTTTTCAAAGGTATCTTCCTGAACAACCGTATCGGGATTAAGCAACAAGATATATTTACCTTTGGCTATGTTTATGCCCTGATTATTAGCCACGGCAAAGCCGGTATTGTTGGTGTTTGCAATTAGTGTTACGCCGGGAAACTTGTCTTTAATGAGCGCCACAGAACCGTCTACAGAGTTATTATCCACAACAATAACCTCAGCATCAATATTTTTTAATGCTTTGTATACAGAAAAAAGGCACTGCTCTAAAAAGTGCTTTACATTGTAGTTAACTATGATAATGGATAGTTGCAGAACTAATAAACGTTAATGCACTAAAATAATTATAATTGTTTAAATAATTATTTTATTTACATTTGCATTCTTAAAAAATAGTTCTATCCGACTATTTAATGAAATTTGGTCCCATAGCTCAGCTGGATAGAGCACAGGTTTTCTAAACCTGCGGCCGCTGGTTCGAATCCAGCTGGGATCACAGAAAATAAAAAAAGGCTGTTCGAAAGAACGGCCTTTTTGTTTTACAGATACTAGCGAAAAGCTGGCTTTTAGGCGAGCAGAGGTAAAACAAAAATATTTTCTTTAAGAAAATGCTTTTGCATTTGCCACTTTGAGAAATATGGATCAATTTATTAATCCGATTGGATTTTCCTCCTCCGTCGCTTCGCGCCACCACCTCTAAAGGAGGATGCTGTGTGTGCTAAACGGTAATCACTCTTTGTTTTTCGCTATAAAAAAACTGTTTTTCATGTTTTCTTTATTATAGCGCATTGGCAAGCTGGTTTCAAGATCCAATAATTGGCTACCAGATTGTTCAAGAATGCATTGTCCGGCGGCGGTATCCCACTCCATGGTGGTTCCTAGGCGCATATATTCATGAGCCTTGCCTTCGGCCACCCAGCATTGTTTAATGCTACTGCCAACGTTTATTAAGTCTACAGCGCCATATAAATTTTTTAATTTATCAATATGTTGGTTAATGTCCTTACTCAGATGTGATCGACTAGCAACAACCGTGTAGGTTTTAGGCAATTTTTGATCCGGCAATTTTACGCCGAGTTTCTTTAAATTTTCAACTAGATCAGCATCTCCCTTGTTTTTTTCAGCAAGAACAGATGGTCCATCCACTTTAAAGCTACCATAGTTTACAGCAGCAAAATACAGATCCTTACTTACGGGTGAATAAATGACGCCAATTAAGGGTTGTTTATTTTCGATCAAAGCAATATTTACGGTAAACTCTCCATTACGTTTAACAAATTCTTTAGTGCCGTCAAGTGGGTCAACCAGCCAAACCCTTGGCCAGTTTTTTCGGATCTCATAATCCAAAATTGCTTCCTCCTCACTAATTATAGGAATATTAGTTGGTGTAAGCGCTAAAATAATAGAATCGCTGGCGGCTTTATCTGCAAGGGTTACAGGCGTATTGTCGCTTTTTGTTTCAACAAAAAAATCTGTTTCGTAAATTTTTAATATTTCTTTTCCCGCAGTAATTGCGGCCTTAATTGCAAGATCTAAAAGAGTAATATGATCCATTAATTATTTGGTCTCTATTTCAAACCCTTTGTTTTTCCAATCACCGAAACCTTTTTCAAGATTTACAACCTCTTTAAAGCCTTGTTTTTTCATTAATTCAGCACAATCAGCGCTTCTTCCGCCACCTGCGCAATAGATCAAATAACTTTTCTTTTTATCTAGTTTTTCAATGTTGGCTTCGGCGTTTTTGTCTAAAAAATCTAATTCAGTTGCACCTTTAATTTGTCCTTTATTTTTAATTTCATCTGCTGTTCGTAGATCGATCAATAAATATTTTTTCTCATCGATCATTTTTTTAAATGTTGCAGCGTCTACATTCTTAATTACTTCTTGCGAAAAAGAAAAGGTTGAAATAAATACTAAAATTAGTGTTACGATTTTTTTCATGGTTTATAGTTTATTATTGAATGATAGTAGTCGCTCTCTTGCTTTTTCTTTGTTATCAAACATGCGCATTTTCATGTTTTAGAGTGTCACTTCATTTCCTGCCTTTTCATTTATTATTTAAACGATAGCAACCATTCGATTGCCTTGTTTTTATTATCAAACATCTTTGTTTTTTTATTTTTCTGAAGCCCAATTATAAAATTAATAAGCAACCTTTGCGCAAGCGATTTAACAACAACGGCTGTGGCAATTGCTAGCTCGTTATTTTCTGGTCTAGATTTGAACTCTCTTGCTTCTTTAGAAATACTTGTTGTTTCTCCGCTTTCTACTAAAATTAGAAACTTTATTTTTCCGTCTGCTTTAAATTTAAAAAATTCGTACTGTGCAATAGTGTCTTCAATTTCAATCTGACAACCGTCGTCAATTTTTATATAAGTAATTCCATTATCCCAAAACTCTATAACAGATATTTTGTCTCGGTGGGATTCTAGAATTGAGTGTTTTTCTGTTAGCTTCATAAAAATACTTAATAAAGATAATAATAAATAAAGCATTCAAAAAATGAATTTCCCCTCCCTCCAACTGGTTAAGAAACTTTCTTTAACAAGGCCATATAAAAGCCATCAAACCCTTGGCTTGGTAAAATTGTTTTGTCAATAATAAATTCAAAGTTTGAATGAGTTTGCAAAAACAGATCCACTTGGTTTTTGTTTTCGCTAGGTAAAATACTACAGGTACTGTAAACCATTTCTCCGCCAACTTTTACCATTTCACAATAATCATTTAAGATCTTTTCCTGAAGTTTTTTTGTTCTTTCAATTACCTCTAAACTCAATTTCCATTTTGCATCAGGGTTTCTTTTTATAACACCTAAACCGCTACACGGAACGTCCAACAATAATTTATCTGCCTTACCCTCTAAACGTTTTATGGTTTTTGAATCTTCGATAACACGGGTTTCAACATTAAAAACACCGGCACGCTTGGCTCTCTTTTTTAATTCTTCTAATTTAAAGCCTTCAACATCCATGCTAATTAACTTGCCTTTGTTATTCATCAAGGCTGCAATATGTAAACTTTTTCCTCCGGCGCCGGCGCATGCATCAATAACAAATTGATTTGGTTTTGGGTCTAAAAAAGCGCTTATTAACTGTGATCCGGCGTCCTGAACTTCGAACCAGCCAAGCTTAAAAAAATTGTTCTGAAAAACGTTTTCTCTTTTTACTAATTGAAGTGCATTTTCTATACCATCTATTTCTTTTAGAGCAATATTCGTTTTTGTAAACTCTTCTATTAATTTTTTAGCGTTTGTTTTTAGTGTGTTTACGCGCAAAACAACTTGTGCTTGTTGGTTCATTGCTAAGGCTTCTTTTGTCCATACTTCCTCTCCAAGCTCTTCAATGCCAAGGTTCCACAACCAATCGGGGTAAGATTCGTAAACCGGTAAATTGCTTTTTAATTGCTCTTTCTGCAAGATAATAGCCTCTCTGTTAAGATTCTTAAACTCCTGCCAATCGGGAAATTCAATTTCTTTTATTACCAGCCAAACTGCAGTAATAAACCAAAAGTTTTTTTGTGATTGTGCTAATTCAGAATATAAACGAAAATTTCTTACAATATCATAAACGGCTTCGGCAACAAATCGTCTGTCGCGACTACCCCACTGAGGATTTTGTTTAAAAACCTTTTCGATCGCTTTATCGGCATATCTGTTTTTTACAAAAATTTCCTGCAGCGTTTCGGCAACAGAGTTAACAAGGTTTTTATAAAGTTTCATTTTTTAAGCGCTACAAGAGGCAAAGGTAATCAGAATTACTTAACAACCTGCATGTAACCTTTCAGGTTTCGTTTTACTATACCCTTTAAGCGAGGTTCAAACACATCGCAGATATAAAAGAAAGTTCCTTCACTAACAAGCAAATTACTTTGTACGCTAGTGCCGTCCCATTTAAAATAAGGGTCGTTCGTCTTATAAACTAAGTTGCCCCACCTGTCAAAGATCACAAGGTCGATCTCTTTGATCTGGCGTACCCTTATTGCTTTAAAAAAATCATTTACGCCGTCGCCATTTAAAGTAACAATGTTTGGCAGTTCAAATATTGGACAATTATCAATACAAAAATCGGGGCTTAGCGGGCTTACATTATTACTCGAGTCAACGGACTGAACCGCATAACAACCGGCAATCAACTCTAAACCATCGTAATTAAAAACTGTCGAACTGGCGCCGTTAAGTGTAGCAATTTGCTGGAAGTTCTGATCAACAGTTGGTTTATAAAACAAGTTATATTTTATTACGTCGTCGCTACATAATGGTTTTACGTTTGTCCAACTGACTTGAACCATTCCTGTTGGGCAATCTGCAAGTATTGACATTGTTGGTGTACACGGGGGTGTAATATCCACGGCGGTTGCACAAACCTCTTGTGAATTATTTAATAACGGTTTAAAGATTGACGGGTCGGAATACTGACCGGTGCCTAAAATCTTATAACAATAAGTAGCGCGATTAACAACATTTACAGTATCTATAAACGATGTTAGAGTAGTTGTTGCAATAACCGAAAATGTAGCTTGTAAAGGTGTTTTACGAAAAACAGTATACGTATAATTATTCCAAGGTGTTGACGAACTCCATTGTAAATTTATTTTTCTATCGCCCGGTGTTGCTGTTAAAAAAATTGAGGTTGCCCTCTGAGATGTTCCAACGGTTGCTGTTCCGGCAACAAACTCAACAACATAATCACTATTTGTAGCATCGGTATTTATGTTTGAGTGCACGAACTGAGTGTCTGGTTTAAAAAAGTAAGGACTGGTTGTAGTAAAAATTGTTGTGTAGGTTCCGGTTGAATTAAATCTATGTTTTAAATTAAACCGGTAAGGGCCGGGTAAAGCAAGCGTATCTAGATTGCCAACGTTTACTAGCGGTCTGGTCCATCTTACATAAACAGAGCCTGTTGTTACCGAAGTAGATAAAACATCAACATTCAATAAAACCGGGATGTCTCTTTTTAATTTAGCGCACACAGCAGAACTGCCATAACTTTGCGAACCGTCTTTATAAACAGCAATCACCAAATAACTATAATCCTGTCCAACCACCAATCCGTTTCCGGCATTATTATCGGTAAAAGTGTTTAAGGTAAAAGTGGTTTGGCCAATATAGGTAAAGCCGCTACTTGGCGTAACGCCGGGTTGACAAGGTGTATAAACAAATGGCGTACAATCGTTCTTGCGGTAAATTTTATATGCTACAATTGGATTATTTGTTGGACTGCAGGTTGATAGCGACCATGTAATTTTAATTGTTGAACCTATTGGCACTGCGGTTACGTTTTGAACTGCCGGAGGAACCACGCGAATATTATAGGTTGTAAAAAAAACAAGTTTTATTGGCGGAATAACAGGTGCGCCATTATCTTCGGCCTTAAAAGTAGTTTGATAGGGTTGTAATCGTATGTGGCTACAAGCGGTTTGCCAAACAAAACTTGCCGTAGCAAATGTTGGAGAGGTTGTTGTTCCGGTGAATACAGTATTGGTTAATGTTGCTAAAGGGGTAGCTCCGCTAAAAGCGCCTCCATTGCCTTGTAAGGTAACCACATTAACAAAAGGATTAGCTGTTGTTGGAATATTATTATCGCCAAACACAATACTTTTTGTTATTAACGACCCGGCTTCAACACATGTGTCTATTGGTGCACGAACAAAAGGAGGGTCGTTATTAAAACAAGTACCAACAACAACTTGCATATCTCTAAAAACGGTACCGATGATCTGGTAAACACCATTTGTGTTTTTGCGCCATTCTTTAACAATAAAAGCTAAATTATATTCTCCTGAGATTTGCGGCCTACACCAGGTTAGCAAGCCTGTTGCCGCATTAATATTATAAGTTGCGTCGGGACCATTGCCTGTTTCAGGAAAAAAATAACCCGGAGCCGTTTGTCCGTTTTCTGCTCTTGATGTTGAAATTTCATAACTTAAACTATCTCCATCTTGATCGAACGCTCCCGGATTATGATAAAAACATTTATCAATACAAGCTCTATCAATTGGCGGATACTTAAACTCAGGCGATGAGTTTGCGCCAGAAAAATTAGCTATTACCAAAAGTGATTCTAAATAAAACATTTGATTAATAGAATTGGGTATGTTGTGAACCCCGCCGTTTCTGTTGGGATCAAACGAACGGATAGTATAACTTCCGGCACCAGAGTACGTGTGAATGATCGTGTAAATATTTATTTTCACATTATACCCGGGGTCATTAATAATTAGACTGCCGCAAGGAACGCTATTACAAGCGCATCCAAGAGACGTTCCGCCATTTATTCGTTGCGCAACACCTCTCTGTCCATCACCAAAATAAATTGTATCGGCACATCTATCTGCAACAGCAGAGCCGTGATCTGTGTACTTAATAAGTGTTATGGAATAAGTATAAACCTGTACGGTTAAATTATTTACCGTTTGAGTAAAAGGCGCAATGCGTTTGTACAAAATTTCGCCGGCACGATTGTGCGTGGCAAAACCAGCAATTGTAAAAAACAAAATTATTAGTACTAAAAGCCTTTTCATTATTCAAATTCTACACATAAAGTTAATCCATTTAATTTGAACCAACAATGATGCACACGTTAAAAAACACTTAATTTTCGCCTTTGTTCATTATTATTATCCGCGAAATGCTCCTTTTTGATAATCTAAGGTTATTCTTCTGTTTTTTATTGTTTCTGCGTGTTTTTTTTAAACCGTGTGATTAAAATAAATAATTAGTAGCATTTATTATCATGCTAGTGCTTTTTATATTAATTTTGCGTCTCTTATAAAACCTCAAAATGTCAAACCACCACGTTGGCCAAACAAGCAAAATTACAGCAGCAGGCTTATTAGTTACACTAGGAATTATTTATGGCGATATTGGCACATCTCCACTTTATGTTATGAGCGCCATTGTTGGTCTAAAAGCCATTGATGCCTCGGTAATTATTGGAGCGATGTCCTTAGTTTTTTGGACGCTCACCCTTCAAACAACCATTAAATATGTAATTTTTACTTTGCAAGCAGATAATAAAGGCGAGGGTGGAATTTTTTCATTATACACCTTAGTAAAAAAGGCAAAAAGAAAGTGGTTAATATTTCCTGCTATTATTGGCGGGTGCTGTATTTTAGGCGAAGGAATTATAACGCCGCCAATATCAGTTGCCTCTGCAGTGGAGGGTTTACGTTTAATTCCGCGATTTGCCGAAATTCCAACTATACCAATTGTTATTGCAATTATTACCGGTTTATTCGTTATACAGCAATTTGGAACAAAATTTATTGGTAAGTTTTTTGGACCCGTGATGTTGATATGGTTTGTTACATTAGGTGTAATGGGTATTATAGGCCTTTCACAAAACCTAACGGTATTAAAAGCGCTAAATCCTTATTACGGCATAAATTTATTAATTAATCATCCCGGTGCTTTTTGGCTGCTAGGCTCTGTTTTTCTTTGTACCACCGGAGCAGAGGCTCTTTATTCAGACATGGGGCACTGTGGAAGAAAGAATATTCGTATTAGTTGGATTTTTGTAAAATTAATGTTGGTAATCAACTATATGGGCCAAACCGCATGGTTGCTTTCTAACGACGGAAAAACATTAGACGGCAGAAATCCGTTTTACTCGATTATGCCAGACTGGTTCTTACCTATAGGTATTGGCATTGCAACGGTTGCAACCGTTGTTGCTTCGCAGGCTTTAATTAGTGGATCTTTTACACTCATAAACGAAGCTATGCGTTTAAATTTCTGGCCAAAAGTTGGTATAAAATATCCATCTGATGAAAAAGGACAAATGTATATTCCGTCAATAAACTGGTTATTATATTTTGGTTGTGTTGCGGTTGTATTGTTTTTTAGAGAGGCTAAAAACATGGAAGCTGCTTATGGTTTAACTATTATTCTAGGAATGATCATGTCGTCTCGTTTGTTAGCGTTTTTTATGCGCATTAAAAAATATCCTAAGTGGTTTTTGTACCTATTTATTTCAATCTACATCCTTGTTGAGGGAGCCTTTTTAATTGCACTACTCGAAAAATTTCCAAAAGGAGGTTACATAACTTTATTGATAGCTTTATTTTTAGCCGGAATAATGGGGTGCTGGTACATTGCCAAATTAATACGTCAGCGTTATACTGATCTGGTTCCTTTAGATAAATACACACAAATGCTTTGCGACCTAAGTGTTGACCCGTCTATTCAAAAATACGCTACACATCTAGTGTACATGACAAGTGCAAACGATCCGTTAACCATCGAATCAAAAGTTATTTATTCTATTTTACAAAAGCGTCCAAAAAAAGCCGATATCTATTGGTTTGTACACGTAGACGTAATGGACGAACCTTACAGAATGGATTATAGGGTAACGCATATAGCGGCCGACGATATTATTAGAGTTGACTTTAAATTAGGCTTTAAAGTTGCTCCAAAAATTAATTTGATGTTTAGAAAAGTTGTAGAGGATCTGGTAAAAAATAAAGAAGTGGATATTACCAGTCGTTACGAATCACTAAATAAAAATAATATTATTGGTGACTTTAAATTTGTTGTTCTTGAAAAATTTTTATCATACGAAAACGATTTACCTATTTTTGAAAAACTTATATTAACAGTTTATTTCTTCCTTAAACGCTTTAGTTTAAGTGAGGCTAAAGCTTTTGGTTTAGATAGCAGCTCGGTAAAAGTTGAAAAATTTCCAATGGTTATTAGCCCTGCAAAGGATTGTAATTTGCACCGAATACCATAATTCTTTTTTTTTAAACAAAAAACTTCAGGTCGTTTACAGCATAACCTAAAGTTCTTTCAGAATTAATGCTTAAAATGTCTAACGCCTGTCATAACCATGCTTAGGCCATTTGCGTTGCAATAATCAACACTTTCTTTATCTTTTATTGAACCGCCCGGTTGCACAACAGCAGTGATACCAACTTTGTGTGCGATCTCTACACAATCAGGAAAAGGGAAAAACGCGTCGCTAGCCATTACAGCACCCTTAAGATCAAATCCAAAGCTTTCTGCTTTTACAATGGCTTGTTTTAATGCGTCAACACGAGATGTTTGTCCCGTGCCGCTTGCCAATAACTGACCGTTCTTTGCAAATACGATGGTGTTTGATTTTGTGTGTTTTACTAATTTATTAGCAAACAACAAATCTTTTATCTCACTTGCAGTAGGTATTTTTGTAGTAGCCGGTTTAAGGTCTGCTTCGGTTTCTGTTTTAAGATCTTTGTCTTGTTCGATAACACCATTCAATAAATTACGGAAAGATGTTTTACCCAAAGCAACTTGATTTTGAATTAAGATGATACGATTAGGTTTAGATTTTAAAAGCGCTAACGCATCATCATCATAAGCCGGTGAAATTACAACCTCACAAAACAACTTGTTTACTTCTGTTGCCGTTGCAAGATCAATGGTTTTATTGGCAATTAAAATTCCGCCAAAAGCAGACGTTGGGTCGCCCGCTAAAGCATCAACGTAGGCTTGATGAATTGTGTTACGCGAAGCAACGCCACAAGCGTTATTGTGTTTTAATATCGCGAAAGTTGGTTCGGTAAAATCTGCAATTAAATTTACAGCTGC
>JBEIEI010000060.1:0-13554 GCA_040382975.1 Flavobacteriales bacterium | reverse complement strand
TGGCAAACCTCCAATGCCCTTATAAGGCGTTGTGGATTATGAGTGTCTACAGAATTGAAGTAAGTTTCATCTAGTTTCTTCACTTCGTTTTGTAGCCATTCTAATCCATTTGCTTCAAATTTTTTATTTAATTCTGTCCTAAATTCAATTGGCACTTCAATAAAATCATCTACTCCGTTTAATACGGCATCAATATATAAGCCCGACCCGCCAACCAAAAAAACAATATCTTTTGTTTTAAATAATTCGTTTAAAGTAGCAATGGCATCTTTTTCAAAGTGACCGGCACCATATAATTCGGTAATGTTTTTGGTGTTAATAAAATAATGTTTTACTGCGGCAAGTTGTTCTTCCGACGGTTTAGCCGTTCCAATGCTCATTTCCTTGTAAAATTGCCTCGAGTCTGCCGATAAAATAACTGAGTTATAATGCTTTGCCAATTCTATAGAAAGCGCTGTTTTGCCCACAGCTGTTGGACCGGCAATTACAACTAAATATTTATTTTTGTTAAAACTGATGCCCTAAAGGTAGTTTTTAATCTAATAATTATCCAAAATCATTTGTGAACAACTCTTTTTTTTAACCCTGTGATAGTTTTTGGTCCTTTGGTATATTTAAAACATGCATAAACCATTGCAAAGCTTAACCTTTGTACTTCTAGTTTTTTTGGCACTTGGCCTTTTAAGTTTTTCCTTTCCAAAGGATGGAATCACTATTTCTTCTAATTTAAAATTAGAATTTCCAAGTTTAAATAGTTTATTCGGCGAAAAATCTTCTAAAAAAGATATTTCTAAAATAATTAATTCTCTTAATAACATTGATACCACTTTTGCAATTAATGATACCATTGAAAATGGAACGAAGGAAAAAGATACAACCGTTAAACTCATAACAAGCATCCAAACAGCAAATAAAACAGTACTTGCAAATTTTTATAATGCTTTAACCGAATTAAAAAATAATCCTAAAGCAATTCGTGTTTTGCATTATGGCGATAGCCAAATTGAGGGAGATAGAATTACAGATTATTTACGCTTAAAATTACAAGGACAATTTGGCGGTCATGGCCCTGGATTAATTTCTTTAATGCCCATTGCGCCAAGTGTGACTAATAAAATAAATAACGGTCCGGGTTGGGATAGGTATAATGTGTTTATAGGAAAAGATAAACGTGTGCCACATAGTAATTTTGGAATTCTAGCGGGTTTTAACCGTTTTAGTAACTACAGAAAAATAACAGATTCGAGTTCGGTTATTACTTCCAGCATTTCTGTAACAACAACAAAACTTGGAGGTTCAAACGCATTAGCCTATAAGAAATTAAAATTATTTTATGGTGGTGCACAAACTAAAACCTGGTGTGAGTTTTATGACGGTCCTGCTTTAATTGGTGCCGATAGTTTAGAGGAGGGCGGATCGTTTAGAATTAAAGAATATAATGTTGGTAATGGTTCTTATACCCATCAATTAAAATTTAGTGGTAAGGATAGTCCTGATTTTTATGCTATTTCTTTAGAAAGTGAAACCGGTGTGTTAGTGGATAATATTGCTTTAAGAGGAAGTAGCGGAACTTTTTTTCATCAGATAAATAATGGGCAGTTAAAACAATTTTACGATTATTTAAATGTAAAATTAGTTATTCTTCAGTTTGGAGGTAATGCCACACCTTCTATTAAAGACGAAAAATCTTCAGCAAATTATGCCGGCTATTTACGTTCGCAAATTGCTATTGTTAAAAGGGCAGCTCCTAATGCAAGTATTTTATTTATTGGACCTGCTGATATGAGTATTAAAAACGGAACAGAATATGAAACTTACCCATTCTTAGAAACAACTCGCGATGAAATTAAGAAAGTAGTTTTAGAAAGCGGTTGTGCTTTTTTTGACATGTATGATTGTATGGGCGGAAAAAACAGTATGGCCACTTGGGTAGATCAGAAATTAGCTGCAACAGATTATATACATTTTAGTCCGCAGGGTGCTCGTAAAATTGCCACCTTGTTATATTCGGCTTTAATTAATGATTACAATTCTTATTTAAAAAGAAAAAAGTGAGAGAGAGAGGTTTAATAAAACAGTTTAAATTTAAGGTGCTGGCATTTTTATGCTTTGGTTTTTCTTTTGTGATCTATTCGCAAGAAAAAGAAAGTCCATATCCATTTATGAATATGAGGTATAATCATTTATGTTTTTCGAGAGACAGTAGTAATTTTTTGAAACTGTATAAAAAGTTAGACGATCTAAAAACAAAAAAAAATAATAGGGTAGCAATTGCACATTTTGGTGGGTCGCATGTGCAAGCCGGAACATGGAGCAGCACCTTTGTAAATAATTTTCAAAAAGATTTTAAAACCGTTGGAGGTGGCTATTTTGTTTTTCCGTATAAAATTGCAAAAACAAATGGCCAAGCTTTTGCAACCACTTTTTCTAATGGTAATTGGAAAAGATTTAGAGCTATTGGACAAGATTTTTGTTCCCCTTTAGGAATGAGTGCCTTAAGTATATCAACGCATGATAGTGTAACTAATTTTGGTGTAGCATTAACAAAAAAAGCTATCTGTAAAAGTTTTAGTTCAATTAAAGTATATCATAATTTTACTGATGGCTTTGAATTTGTAGTTGATAGTTTGCACAATTTTCAACCAATAAGAACTGATTTTAAAGACCAAGGTTATACCTTGTTGAATTTTGAATTACCGGTTGATTCAATAAATTTTAAATTACTGCGAAAAGACGAAGCGCATCAGGATTTTATGTTGTTTGGCTTTAGTTTAGACAACGAACTTCAACCCGGTTTTTATTTTGCAGGATTAGGAGCAAATGGCGCTGCTAGCGGATCTTTTTTAAAGTGTTTAGATCTTTCCTCACAATTTTCGAGTTTAAACGCAGATCTGGTAATTATTTCGTTAGGGGTTAATGATACTCAATCTAAAAATTTTGAACGGGAAGAATACATCGAAAATTACGATAGCTTAATTACCGTCTTGAAAAAAGCAAATCCCGATGTAGCAATTATTTTAACTACCACTACTGATAATTTTATTAAACGTAAAACGTCCAATAAACGAACGATCGTTGCTCGCGATGCCATTTTTGAATTAATGGAAAAGCATAACATTGCCGTTTGGGATCTTTTTTCAGTAATGGGCGGTTACAAATCAATGGTTAAATGGCAAAAGGCTGGTTTGGCAGGGCGAGATAGGGTTCATTTTTCTCCAAAAGGTTATGTTCTATTGGGTAATTTAATGTACGAAGCATTTAATAAATCATATAACGCTAATCAAAACCACATTAACTGATCGATTTTTTAAATAATTTTATTGCGTATTCGCAAGACAAGCCTTTGCTGTTTACCCAACTATTTTTTTGGGCATTCTTTGCAATAGTTCTATTAATTTTTTCTGCAGTTTATAAAATAAATAAATTAAGAACCATTTATTTATTGGCGGTAAGTTTGTTTTTTTATTTTAAAACCAGCGGAGTATTTGTTATTTTATTGTTGTTTACTATAATTAGCGATTACAATTGGGGTAAACAAATTGATAAAACAAATTCCGAATCCAAGCGAAAATTGTTTTTAACCATTAGTGTTATTTTAAATTTAACGCTTTTATGCTATTTTAAGTATGCGTATTTTTTTGCCGATAGTTTTAATCAGATAACAGATGGGCATTTGAAATTATTTAATCACTTTGCTCACTTTTCAAATACTTATTTTTCAACCTCATTTAGTGTAGATAAGTTATTATTACCCGTAGGTGTCTCCTTCTTTACTTTTCAATCGCTTTCTTATACCATCGATCTTTATAGAAAAAAAATTAAACCGGTTGATAGTGTTTTTGATTATGGTTTCTTTGTTTGCTTTTTTCCTCATTTAGTAGCAGGACCAATTGTAAAGGCGAATGAGTTCGTTCATCAAATTTATCAGCCATATAAGCTAAGTAAATTCGAATTCGGTATGGCAGCGTTTTGGATCATTAACGGATTTTGTAAAAAAATTGTGGCCGATTATTTAGCCGTTAATTTTATTGATAGGATATTTGATAGTCCAACTTATTATAGCGGAATAGAAATGGTTTTTGGGATCTTTGGTTATTCACTGCAGATCTATATGGATTTTAGTGGTTACACAGATATGGCCATTGGCTTGGCGTTAATTTTAGGCTATCGATTAAAAACTAATTTTTTGTCACCCTATAAAGCTGCCAGCACGAGTGAATTCTGGAAGCGCTGGCATATTTCATTATCAAGTTGGCTGCAAGAGTATTTGTATTTTCCTTTAGGTGGAAACAGAAAGGGTACAATTGGATCTTATTTGGCGATTTCTATTTTGGCCTTGTTTATGGTTTTATTAAGCGGTAAGCTTTGGCTTATTTTAGTTTTAATGTTAACCGCAGTTCTTTTATTGATACTTGCCTACTTTTTTCCTAAAATAAAACAATCGTTTACCACAAATATAAATTTAATGGTAACCATGTTACTTGGCGGCCTATGGCATGGCAGTAGTTGGCTTTTTTTAATTTGGGGTGGTTTAAATGGATTAGGTTTAATAGTTCATAAACAATGGACAAAAATCTCACCCTTTAAAAATAATGATGCTTTGGGTTATAAACTTGTTTGCGTGCTTATTACGTTAACGTTTATAAGTTTTACTCGAATTTTTTTTAGGAGCAGTAGTTTGCAAATTGTAGATACGATTTTTTACAGGATGGCTAATCATTTTGGCTTAGATCTTTTGTTTCAGGTAATTTATGGTTACAGGGCAGTTTTTGCTTTGATGGCAATTGGTTATTTAATTCATTGGATCCCTGAAAAGTATAAGGTAATTTACCGTAATTGGTTTGCTGCTCGATCTTACTATGCAATGGGCGCCATCATTGTTTTCGCTGTGTTTATAATGTATCAATTAATGAGTGGCGAGATGCAACCGTTTATTTATTTTCAATTTTAGTGAGTAGTAATAAAAATATTTATTTCAGTGGTTTAAACGGACTTCGTTTTTTTGCTGCCCTAGCGGTTATTGTAACTCATATTGAGCTTATAAAAGAACAAATGGAATTTCCCGGCTTGCACTCAAATAATAAGTTGGTGTTTGAATTAGGTGGCTTGGGCGTGGTTTTCTTTTTTGTTTTAAGTGGATTTTTAATTACTTATTTACTATTAAAGGAAAAAGAGCAAACTGGTACTATTGATGTAAAGAAATTTTATTACAGACGAATTCTGCGTATTTGGCCATTATATTTTTTTATTGTGGCCTTAGGCTTTTTTGTATTGCCCCATTTTAAATTTATGGATCTTCCTTTTTTTTCTAAATTTAATTCGCACCTCTCACTATTAAATTTATTACTGTTTATAATTATGCTGCCAAATCTTGCCTTTGCTATTTTTAGGCCGTTGCCTCATGTTGGACAATTATGGAGTATAGGCGTAGAAGAGCAATTTTATTTGATGTGGCCTTGGGTGGTAAAAAAATCTAAAAATATTTTAAAAACCCTTTTCGTGATCATTGTCTTCTTAATTGTAATTAAGATTATTTTATTGTTTTTTTTGAGGAATGATCCTCAGAATACTAATTTATTAATTCTAAAGAAGTTTGTTGCCATGCTAAAAATAGAGAGTATGGCAATTGGTGGAATTGGGGCATGGATGGTATGTAAGAAAAAGTATTTTCAAAAACTGTTAAGCAATTATTTTTTAATAGGCGCTATTGTTTGCGTATTAGTGTTGATCTATTTTACGCCTCAAAAATTACAAGACGCGTCATTTTTAATTTATTCTGTTTTGTTTTTGATCATTATTCTTAATGTTTCGTTAAATACGAACTCAATTATTAAAATTGAAAATAAAGTCTTTGTATTCTTGGGTAATATTTCGTACGGTTTGTATATGTATCATTTAATTGTTGTGGCTGCGTTTATTGGTTTTTTAAAATATATAGGATTTCAGGTAGATAATTCTGTAACATCTCAATTAGTTGTATACAGTGGGGTCATTTGCTTAACTATTTTTGTTTCTTGGCTTTCTTATAGGTATTTGGAGTCATGGTTCTTAAAAATTAAGCACAAATTTACTGTTGTAAAAAGTGGCAGTTTTATAGAGGAATGAGCTTTTTTTGCCCCTTAATTATCACTTACACCGTTTATTTATTGCACTTACCAATTAACACGCTTTAACTTTTTGTGATTTGTTTGTTTAGTAAGTTTACATTGCAATGGAAAGGATCAAAACCAGAACTGGTGAATTTTTTGTAGATGAACACACTATTTTACATGTTATCATGTTTAATGATGTTATTGTTGATTATGAAGATGCTTTAGATAATTTTCTTGTAATTAAAAACATCACTAACAACCAACCGTGCGTAAAGTTTATTGATTTATTGAACAAACCAAAATTTGAAAAAAAAGCAAAACGATTTCTCGAAAATAAAGAAGTTCAAACAATGACCAAAGCACGTGCTATTTTAACCACTAATAGTGTACAAAAGATCTCGCTTAATTTCTTTATCCGATTTAATACAAGTAATATTCCTACAAAGTTTTTTACAGATCGCAGCGAAGCGCTTGAATGGGTTACCCAATTTATTTAGGTAAAACAACTCCTTATTGTTTTAATTCTTTTTTTTATTTGGTAAATGTCGCTAAATCGATCTTTTTTTTAAAAATCGCCCAAACGAGTGAGTTTATTTTATAATCTAACATTTTCTGCCAATTTAGCTTTAATTGCCCTGCTTTTTTACTTGAATTAATACATATGTAAGAAATTGTTACTTTTAGTCAAATTATGTTATTTCACCTCATCTACTTTTATTCCAAGCAGCGGAAAGTTTCATTTTACTTAAAATATTGTTATTCAAAATTTGTTTTAAATATTAAAATTACAATATGAGTCAAATAAAAATTTTTTTGGTCGAAGATGATCCATGCTTTGGTGAGGTGTTAAAACATCATCTTCAAATTCGGCAAAAGATAAATTTCGTAAGTATAGTTATCCTGGAAATGTTAGAGAATTAAAATCGATCATTGAATTAGCTTGTTTATTATGCAATGCTGGCGAAATAGCAGAAAACGATATTCAGTTTAACAATGTTAAAGGCGATGAGCTTATAGCGTATAATGAAAAAACACTTAAAGACTATACAAATGATATTATTACGTTTTTTTTGAATAAATACAAGCAAGATGTTTTGGAAGTTGCAAAGAGGCTTGATATTATAAAATCAACCATTTACAACTTGATCCAAAAAAATTAGCATTAAATAAAAATTTATAATTTTAACTTATGAAGGCAGCGGCATATTTATATAAAAGTGAAAAGATCGAAAGCAGCATTGATCTTGAAGGATTAGACAAATTAAAATGTCAATTGGTATTTGGTTTTGGCAATAAAGAATTGCTATTAAATAAAAACATGTATTTACAATTGCGTAAAACATTTCCAGTTGCCAATATAGCATTGTGTTCTACTGCAGGCGAAATTTTTAATTATGAAGTATTGGATGATTCTCTATCGATTATGGCTATTGAATTTAATAACACTTCCATTCATTCTGCTAGTGTTAATATTAGTTCATATGACTCTAGTTATGATGCAGGAGCAGACTTAATTTCAAAGATAGATCAAATAGACCTAAAATATATTTTTATACTTTCTGATGGCGGAAAAGTAAATGGCAGCGAATTAGTAAGAGGTATTGAAAGTGTTGTTCAACATAAAATTCCGGTTACCGGTGGCTTAGCTGGTGATGGAATACGCTTTCTTTCTACACTTGTTGGATTAAATGAACAACCTGAATCGGGAAATATAGTTGCCATTGGATTTTATGGTAATTCAATAAAAATCAGTCATGGTTCAATGGGTGGTTGGGAAATGTTTGGTCCCGAAAAAACAATTACCCGCTCTGTTTCTAATGAGTTGTTTGAGATCAATAATGTTAATGCTTTAGATCTTTATAAGCAGTATTTAGGTAAATATGCAGAGGAACTTCCCGGTTCAGCTTTGTTATTTCCCTTGTCAATAAAACTTCCCGGAGTTGATGATCCTATTGTTAGAACTATTTTATCGGTTAATAACGAAAGCAAGAGTATGATTTTTGCAGGTGATTTACCAGAAGGCGCAAAAGTTAGGTTTATGAAAGCCAATTTTGATAAGCTGATTGATGCGGCAAGCGATGCTGCTCTAAAATCGCTAGTGCAATTTAAAGCGGAGCCTCCAAAACTTTCAATTTTAATTAGCTGTGTTGGAAGAAAGTTGATCCTTGGAGATAGGGTTGACGAAGAAGTAGAGGCTGTGAAAAATGTTTTTGGTGAAACTACTGTCGTCTCAGGTTTTTATTCCTATGGTGAAATATCGCCACTAAATATTAACACCAAATGTGAGCTTCATAATCAAACTATGACAATTACTTCATTTGATGAAATATAGAAGCTATGGAAATTCATAAACTACTTACTCGACAGGTTAATAAATATTTAACTGCGCAGCAAACAGAAGATCCTTCGTTTCAGAAATTTTTATCTGTAATTAACGATTCTTATATTTCTTTTGACAGAGATAAAGAATTGCTAAATCATGCATTTGAGATCAGTGAAAGTGAATATCAAAAGTTAAATGACGATCTTATTCGTGAGTATGAATTAAAAAAAGTGTCAATTGAAAAGTTAAAAGAAGGAGTACGCGCTTCTGCTGAGAAAAATGAAATTAATTTTACTGAAGGAACGGACGATCTGCTAAAAATTGTTGATTATCTGACGGCTCAAGTACTAAAAAGAAAAGAAAGCGAAAAGAATCTAAAACGATCAGAGGAAAATTACAGGAACATGATAGAAAATGCAACTGATATTCTTTATAAATCTGACAGTAGAGGGTATTTTAGTTTTGCTAATCCCGTGGCAGTGAGAAAAACAGGCTATTCGAAAGAAGAGTTATATAAAATGCTTTTTTTTACACTAATACGAAATGATCATAAATTTAAAGTGGTTAAATTTTATTTAAATCAAGTTAAAAATAAGATCGCTTCAACGTATCTCGAATTTCCAATTATCACAAAAAAAGGCGAGGAGCTTTGGATCGGTCAGAGTGTGCAGTTTTCGTTAACAAATATAAATGCAGATGAATTTGAATTAACAGCGCTTGCAATTGATATTACAAAACAAAAAAGATCTGAATTGATTTTAAATGAAACAAATCAAAAATTAACATTGTTGCAGGGGCTTATCGATAGCTCCTCAGATAGCATACAGGTTGCAACAGAGGATGGTATTATATTTTATTATAATAAAGAGGCGAAGTTGCGATTAGGGATTCCTTCTGGAGGTATAGATAATTTTAAAGTTATGGATTTCGAAAATAATTTTAAAGTTCCGGGCTCTTGGGAGAAATATGTTAATGAGCTAAAACAAAAAAATGTTTTAACTGTTGAAGGGGTTACTATAAATCAGATAACTGGTAAGCAGTTTTCTGTTGAAGTTACAGCAAGGTATATTAAAATTGATGATGTTGGTTATATTATTGCAATTTCAAGAGATATTACTACCCGCAAGTATATAGATAATCTATTAAAAATTCAGGAAGAAAAGTATAGAAACATCATTGCTAACATGAATTTAGGTTTGGTTGAAGTTGATAAATCAGATAATGTTGTTTTTGCAAATCAAGGTTTTTGCAATATTTCGGGTTATTCTAAAGAAGAGATAGTTGGCAATAATATCACTAAGCTTTTTGCATCAGGAGAAAACTTAGATCTGGTAAAAGAAAAAGCTAAAATGCGCGAATTTGGAATTTCTGATATTTATCAGATACCAGTTAAAAATAAACAAGGTGAGTTTAGATGGTGGTTAATTAGTGGCGCTCCAAATTATAATGATAAGGGAGAATTAATTGGTTCTATTGGCATTCATCTTGATATTACTGAGCAAAAACAACTTGAACTGGAACTAGAAGCAGCTAAAATTAAAGCAGAAGAAGCATCTAAAGCAAAAGAGGTTTTTTTAGCTAATATGAGCCATGAGATCAGAACACCTTTAAATGCTATTATTGGGATGATAAGGGAGTTGATTAAAGAGGAGCTAAGTGAAACTCAAAAAATTTGTGTTGAGAATAGTTCAGTGGCTTCAAAACATTTACTTTCTATCATTAATAACATACTCGATATTTCAAAAATTGAGGCTGGCGAATTAACTATTGAAAATGAACATTTTGTTTTAAATCAATCTGTGACCAAAGTTCTATCAATTATGTCTTCTCGTGCTAAAGAAAAAGGGATTTATCTGAGATCAGAGTTTTCTTCTAACCTACACGATGCTGTTATTGGCGATCCTTTGCGTATCGAACAAATTTTGATAAACTTAGTCGGGAATGCCGTTAAATTCACCAATAAAGGTGGGATTACAGTTAAATGTAAAGTTTTAACGGATGATTATCATGAGCAAAAAATTCAAATTGCAGTTTCGGATACCGGCGTTGGTATGGATAATAATTATTTGAAAAACATTTATAATAAATTTTCTCAGGAAGATAAAACTGTATCTAGAAAATACGGAGGAACAGGACTTGGTTTGGCTATTTCTTTCGAATTAGTTCAATTGATGAATGGAACGATAGAAGTTGAAAGTGAAAAAAATACAGGTACAACATTTTATGTTAATTTTACACTTAAAAAAGGTAGTATGAGTAATGTAATAAATGATCTTATTATCGATGAGATCGTTAATCTTGAAGGTTTGAAGATATTAATTGTAGAAGACAATGAAATTAATCGTTTAGTTGCTAAAAACACATTTAAGCGTCATAACTGCATCTTAGAAGAAGCCGCAAATGGTTTAGAGGCAATTGAGAAACTGAGATCTAACGAGTTTGATATTATACTCATGGATATTCAAATGCCTCAAATGGATGGGTTAGAAGCTACGCAAATAATTCGAAATGAGTTAAAGTACCAAACACCTATAATAGCCTTAACGGCCAATGCATTTAAAACCGAGATCGAAAAGTTTAAAGCCATTGGTATGAACGATTATGTAACTAAACCTTTTGAAGAAAACACCCTATTAAAAATTATTTCAAAATATGTAAATAAAAGTAGTTCGCTTTTACCCAGTGAAGAAAAAAATATTAATATTGAAAATGAAGATCTTCTTTATAACCTTGCTTCCCTCAAAGAAATGAGCCATGGAGATAATGGATTCATAAAAAAAATGGTCACTCTTTTTATTGAGCAGATTGAAGCATACCTTGTTCAAATTCAGGAAGCGAACAGTAAGCAAGATTATGATACCATTGCCAAGATCACACATAAAATAAAATCGAGTGTCGGAATTATGGGTATTGTTTCCATTAAGCACGAGATCAAAGAGCTAGAGTTACTGTGTATTGAGAACCATGAAAATATTAAAATTTCAACACTAATAATTAAAATTACACGCACACTTTCTATTGTAGCAGATCGGTTACGTTTAGAACAGTTTTAAAAAAATCTCCTTAAAAATTTCATTCCGGTTTGGTTCGTATCCTTATTTTTTTATTCATCAGGATACGAACTATTATTTTTACCGTTTTTTGCTAACTTAACTTCACAATTACTAGTATTAAATAACTATCAAAATTGTATATTTACATTCATTATTAATGTATTAAAAAAACGCAATTTTGTTCAAGTTCATATTAGCCGGTTTAGGGTATTTCTTTTTAGGCAGAAACTTTTTTGGTGTTATTGCTGGTTTCGTTGTAGGTTCATTTATCGATAATTTTATTTCTCCCCGACCAAAAGGTGAAGAGGGAGAGAGTGTTTTTGATTATTATAAACAACAAGCCGGTAGAAGTCATGAAGACTTTCCTACCATGTTAATGGCGCTTTCTGCCGCGGTAATGAAAGCTGATGGACGCACTCTAAAAGCCGAACTGGAGTATATTAAATCGTTTTTTGCACAACAATTCGGACCGCAATTTTCAGCTTCACATTTGCAGATTTTAAAACATTTTTTAGATGGCGGCGAAATTCCCTTACAACAGATCTGTTCGGATATTAAATTACGTATGGCTGTTGAAGTCCGCATTCAACTTTTACATTATTTATTTGGCATCGCAAAAGCAGATGGCCATGTGGCTGATGAGGAGATTCGTGTTTTAAGTAATATTGCTAATTTACTAGGTATTCCAAGAGCCGATTTTGAAAGCGTTAAAAACATGTTCTATCGCGATGTAAATTCTGATTACAAAGTGTTGGGTATAGAAAGTAACGCTACCGAAGAAGAAATTAAAAAGGCCTATCGTCAAATGGCCATTCGTTACCATCCTGATAAAGTAATTCATATGGGAGAAGAGTATCAGAAAGGCGCTAAAGAAAAATTCCAGAAAATACAGGAAGCATACGAAAACATTAAGAAGAGTAAAGGGATGAGTTAGATCAAACTTAGGTTTACTGAGTTTACGGCCTTTTAAAATTTTGTGTTAAAAATTTTATACTTCAAACGCGTTGGCTTGTGTGTAGATGATTTTTGTCTCTCGCGTAGCGCTTAAATCATCAGCTTGAAGAATAATGATTTTTAGCAAAATTTTAATAAGCCTTGATTTTTGCTCAACTTTTTATCAAGAAAAAGTTGAATAAAAAGTAGTTGAAACTAATTGTTTCAAAAAATCCTCCTCCGCCCTTCGGGCACCTCCTCCAGAGGAGGAGACTGTGGTTGCTTCGGTTTGATATTTAGTGGAAATCTTTACTTAATAAAATCTCTTTGATAGAAAGGAAAATACAATTCTTTATCTTCCAAAGCTTTCCTTACCTTTGTAAAAAAATAGTTTGTCATTCGATCCATTTAAAATAGATCTTCCGGTTACCGAAATTATTTCTTATGTGCGTGAGCAATTAGCGCAACAAAATACATTAATTGTCAACGCTCCTCCCGGAGCAGGTAAAAGTACCCTATTGCCATTGGCACTTTTAGATCAGCCATGGCTTAACGGCAAAAAAATAATCATGTTAGAGCCTCGCCGTCTTGCAGCAAAAACAATTGCCGCGCGCATGGCTTCGCTTTTAGACGATGATATTGGTAAAACTGTGGGTTATCGTATTCGTTTCGAAAATAGGGTAGGTACTAATACGATTATTGAAGTGGTTACCGAAGGAATTCTAACGCGGATGTTACAAAGCGATAATGCATTGGAAGATGTTGGTTTAGTTATTTTTGACGAATTTCATGAGCGCAGTTTAAATGCCGATCTGGCAATGGCTTTGTGCCGAGAAGCACAGCAAGTGTTGCGTCCCGATCTAAGGATCATGATCATGTCGGCTACCTTAAACATGCCGCAGCTCACAAAATTATTAAATGCACCTGTTGCGGTAAGTGAAGGTAAACAATATCCGGTAGAAGTTATTTATGCAGGTGATGCCGATGAAACCTTGCTGCCTGAATTAACAGCGCGAACCGTTATGAAAGCATTACAAGAACACGATGGTGATGTGCTTGTATTTTTGCCGGGCGAAGGTGAGATAAAAAAATGTGAAGAATTATTGAGAGGGCAAGCTACGGATATTTGTATTCACCCTTTATATGGTCAGTT
>JBEIEI010000059.1:0-13560 GCA_040382975.1 Flavobacteriales bacterium | reverse complement strand
CAACTATTGCCGGTAATGGTACTGCCGGATTTGCCGGTGATAATGGCTTAGCTACATTCTCGGTTATTAATGGCCCATGGGGTGTATGTGTAGATGATCTCGATAATATTTATATTGCCGATCACGGTAATAACCGAATACGTAAAATCAATGCATCCGGAATCATCACTACCTATGCGGGTACAGGCGTGCAGGGTTATAGTGGCGATGGCGGAAGTGCAACTAACGCACAAATCGCGCAGGTGTACGATATATCTGTTGATGCTAAAGGAAACAGTTTGGCGATATCTGATCAAGGGAATAACCGAGTAAGGTTAATTTCTAGTCTTACTATTCCTGATATCTGTTTAGTAAGTACTGATACTTTGTCTAACTTTAATCAAATAACTTGGGAAAAAACAAATTATTTTAATGTTGATACTTTTTTAATTTATCGCGAAGTTAGCTCAAACCCAAGTATTTATTCAAAAGTTGGTGCAGTTCCTGCATCTGCTTATTCTGAATTTACCGATACTAATAGAGTATACTATACCAATTTAAATCAACCTAATGGTAATCCAAGAGTAGGTACTTACCGCTACAAGATCAAAATTAGAGATCTGCAAAATAATTTTAGTTTTAGTAGTAAATACCATAATACTGTTTTTATCAACGATCAACAAAACGGTACGTTTACGTGGAATTTTTATGACATAGAGTCTACTACAAGTCCAATAACTACCTATCAATTACAACGCAGTAATAATGGTATTAATAATTGGCAAGTGGTAAACACTGTTTCCGGCTCACAAAATATTATAATTGATCCTAATTATAGTACTTACACCGCCACTGCTTTATGGAGAGTAGAAGCTCAAGGCTTTAGTTGTAATCCAACATTAAAAACAGGTAATGCATTTGCTTTAAAAACCCGCACTAAAAGTAACCAAACAAACGAAAAAACTTTTCCTGTTCAAGGGGTAAAAGAAAATAACATTAGTAATTTGGAAGTGACTATTTACCCTAATCCTTCTAAAGGAATTGTAAATATTGACATTTTAAATGTTAGTCAAAACTTTAATTTTAAACTTCAAATAACCAACACGCTTGGTCAAGAAGTATACCAAACTGAATTATATAATCAAAGATCAACCATAAATGTTCAAACTCTAAAAAGTGGAATTTATTTTTTAAACATTAAACAAAACGATAATGTTTTAAGTGCCAAAAAAATAATTGTTGAATAGTTTTTGTGATTTTAACAACTTTGAAAAAGTAGGGATAATTTTCCCTACTTTTTTTGTTACTTTAGCCTTCAGTTGCTAAAAAAAATTAGATATTTATTTTTAATCATTTTATTTGTTTCGAATAAAAACTATTCTCAAAAAGGGGATTATTTTGTTAGTAATTATTTGCCTAAAGATTATCTGGCAGGCGCAAATAATTTAGGGGTAACACAAAATAACGATGGGATGATTTTTGTTGCCAACATTAACGGGGTCTTGATTTTTGACGGCGTTAATTGGCAACATTGCAAACGAAAAGATGAAATTAGTATTCAATGTATTGCTAAAACCAATTCGGGTAAAATAGTTGTTGGTACAGAGGATGGTGATATTGCATTAATTGAAAAAGATAAAAACGGAAAATTTTATTACGCCTCTCTCATTGATAATTTACCGGCTAAAAGTCGTCCCCAACAAATCATCAGACAAATAGTTGTTTTAGGCGAAAGTACTTTTTTTTTATCGGCAGATAAATTAATTGAATTTAAAAACTCAGAATTTAAAGTTTATAACCCAACCGAAAGTTTTCATACCAGGGCCTTTGTTTTAGGCAAGCATTTATTTGTTACAGATGTAAACAATTCCATTAATGTATTAGAAAGCGGAGTATTAAAACCGGTTGCGGGTTCTCAGGAGTTATCAAATGAAAAACATTTCTTTTGCTACAAAATAAATACGCAAGATTATGTAATTGGCTACAGGAACTTAGGAACGTATTTAGCGCATTATGATTCTTTACAACCCACAAAAACATCTTTTGAAAAAAAGGAAAGTCATTGTGACAAAGAACTTGTTTCGGCAGAAATTAATAATGGTTGCATTTTAAAAAACGGGCATTTTGTTGTAACCACAAATAAAAAAGGCGCTTATGAAATTGACGAAAATTTAAATATCGTTGGAAGATTTAATACACGAAATGGTGTATACGATGATAATATCAAATCTGCATTTCAAGATTCAAATGGTAATTTATGGTTATCACTCTACTACGGAATATCTTATGTTGAAATTAATTCCAAGTTGTTTAAATACGATCGTAATAACAATATATTAGGGATCGTGGCAAGTGCTGCCTATTTTGAAAATAAATTATTTGTAGCAACTGATAAAGGAGTTCAATACTATGATAGTCTGCAGGAAAAATTTATTGTTTTTCAAAACTTCAATAAACAATCCTGGAATTTATTGAATTATAAGAATAAATTATTTATTTGTACTGCAAAAGGCTTGTTTTTTTGGAACAACAACCAAATAAAACAAATAAGCGAATCTAACACAAATAGTATTTTAAATGACCCCAATCAACCTGATCTGATCTATTGTGCTACTGATAACGGAGTTGAAGTTTATAATGTTTCGCAAAAAGAAGTAACCTTTGTAAGATCGTACGAGCTCAATAGCTTTATTAAAAGCATAGCTGTAGATGAATTCAAAAACATTTATTTCGCTTCTGAAAACAATGGTATTTATTTTTTAAATTATAGTAATGCCTACGCGTTGGATTCAATTATGGAAGCAGATGGATTGCCTCATCAGAATATTGAAAATTACGTTTTTACTTATAAAAATAAATTACTTGTGGGTACAGATGATGGTATTTATATTTTACAAAGAGAAAAGGATCATAAGTTTGTGTGTGTGAAAGACAAAACATTTTGGCCGTTAACAAAAGGATCGCAAGTGTTTAGAGCCTCACAATTAAATAACGATCTTATTTGCACGCAAAAATTTTTCATAAAAAATTTGGATAAAACGTTAGAAAGTGTGGCGTATTTCCAAGAAAGTAATCGCGTTTTTAAATTAAATACAGGAATACTCAATAGACTCAAGAATGTAACACCCACTTTAATCACCTATGATGATGTAAATAAAAAAGTATTCTTTTGTGCTAACGAAGGGCTTTTTATTTTGAATAATAATAATGAACAGATAAATTTAAAAAAACAATTTAATTTAATTCTTAGAGAATTTGTTACAAAAAATGATACAGTATTAGAAAACTATATTTCAGATGTAGAGAAAAATGATCTTAGAATTGTTATACCTTATAGCGAAAACGATGTAAACATAAAAATTGGTTTTACAAGTTTCGAGAATTCAGATTTTGAATTTTGTCATCAACTCGTTGGCAAAGACAAAGAATTTAGTAATTGGGATAAGGAAACGAAATTGTTTTTTAATAACTTATCCGAAGGTAATTACACACTTATTATAAAAGCTAAAACTGAATTTTCTGAACAACAATTTGAACTAAAAATTCCATTTAAAATTGAAGCCCCATGGTATAGGACAACATTAGCCTACATCGTTTATTTAATATTTTTTGGGGCATTTGTTTTTTTGATCGTTCAATTAAATAGCAAACGTTTAAAATCTTTAAATAAAAAGCTCGAATTAACTATTGCAGACCGCACAAAAACGATCTCACTTCAAAATAAAGAATTAGAACAAAAACAAAAAGAGATCATTGATAGTATAAACTATGCGCAGCGAATTCAAAGGGCTTTATTAGCGAGTAAAAAACTTCTCGATAACTATTTATCGCAAAAAGGAAATGGGAAAAATAAAGGCATGGAGTATTTTGTTTTTTTTCAACCAAAAGATATTGTTAGCGGTGATTTTTATTGGGCATCAAATTTAGCTGATAATAATTTTGCGATAGCAATTGCCGATAGCACGGGGCATGGGGTGCCGGGTGCAATTATGAGTATGTTAAACATTAGTTGTTTAAAAGAGGCCGTTGTTGCCCAAAAACTTACTGAGCCGAATTTGATCTTAAATTATACACGTTCAAAAATTATTGAAACGCTTGCTAATGACGGAAGTGCAGATGGCGGAAAAGATGGTATGGATTGTAGTCTATTATGTTTTGATTTTAATGCAAAAAAATTAAACTACGCTGCTGCTAATAATCCAATATGGATCGTTAGAAAGAATAACGGAACCAATGTATTGGAGTTTTTAGAATTTACAGCAGATAAAATGCCGGTTGGTAAACATGATCGTGATACTGTTTCGTTCACACAACATAGCGTGGCGTTGCAAAGCGGTGATATGATCTATTCATTTACCGATGGTTTACCTGATCAATTTGGCGGCCCACGTGGCAAAAAATTTATGTACAAACAATTTAAAGAGTTGTTGACCTCTATTTCTCAGCTTCCTGCAGCTGAACAATCTAAAATGCTTAATAGTAAGCTTAACGAATGGAAGGGTGAATTGGAGCAGGTTGATGATGTGCTTGTTTTTGGTATTAGAGTTGCTTAATTGTTAAAATCTAAGGATTAGTTAATTCAATGTTATTAGCCCAATTTTTGGTTGTTTTTTTATTTATTTTAGTGTCCTCTTGAAAAAGCTATTTATATCCATTATTCTAACTTTTATCTTTTGTGGCAATTTTTTTGCTCAAGGTGGCGAAAGTTGTAATCCAGAATGGCAAATTAAACCGGTAATTAATCATGGCTTTATTCTTATTCATCGCACCAGTATTGGGCATTTAGTAAAAGGGTATCCCACAATTTATGAGTTAAATGTTTCAAGGCCAACCTGGGGAGATAAAATCTGGCAAATAGAAAACAATAAGCCGGACATTGGAATTTCTTTTCAATGTATTGATTTTAAAAATCCGCAACAGTTGGGTTATGCCTTAACCATCGCACCTTATGTTGAGGTACCATTAAATGCACGCGAAAAAAAATCGAGGGTGGTAATGCGTTTGTGTTGGGGCTTAGATTATATAACCAAACATTTTGATGTAAATACCAACAGAAAAAACATTGCCATTGGCAGTAACTTTAATTCGTTTGTTCAATTTAAGTGGTTTTGGCATTTAAAATTAAGCGAACGTCTTCGTTTTGAGCCCGGTTTTGCCTTTACGCATGTAAGTAACGGAAAAGCAAAAAACCCTAACTTAGGATTAAACGTAGTGAGTTTAAACGCAGGGTTAAATTATATAATACCGTCAAGAAAATCAAGAACTCAAACAAAGTGTGTTGATTCTTCAACCTGTGTCAAATCAAAAAATGAATTCTTTGCATTTGCATCGATCGGATTTAATCAACGAGAGATCGCAACTCCTGATATGAAAGTGATCACTGTTTCGGGAGCCTACCAGCGTAATGTTAGAAACACGCATAAATTTAGCGCGGGTGTTGATCTGTTCTATGATGAAAATTATCAAATTGATTATGAAAATAAATTTCTTGTTAAACCAACAGGTTTTGATCAAATGCGCATGAGTTTGCGACTTGGTTATTCTTATAATATTGGTCGCATTAGTTTACCTATAGAAATGGGGTATTATGCATTTCAAAAAGCAAAGCCGGATGGTTATGTGGTGAGTAGGATAGGCGTAAGGTATTACAGCAAAAGCGGCGTGGTGGCACATTTTGGTTTAAGAACACATTTTGCGGTGGCGTATAATTTTGAATATGGTTTGGGATATCGTTTTTATTTAAAATAATTGATTAAAAAATATATTACATATTTAGTTTTAGTGCTGTTCTTTTTTGTTGGCTGCAAAAAAGAAAATGCGTTAGATTGTTTTAAATCTAACGGTAAAGAAATTACCGAAACCAGAGAACTTGGAGCGTTCACGAAAATAATGCTTTACGATAATATTGATCTGAATATTACCAAAGGCACCGTGTATAAAGTGGATGTGGTTGCAGGAAAACATATTATTAAAAATATTAAAACAACTTTGACTGATGGTGTTTTAAGTATTAATAATAACAACAAATGTAATTTTGTGCGTGGTTATAAAAGACGAGTAACTATTAATGTTACCTTGCCTTATATTGTGAAGGTGGAAAGCAGGGGAGTAGGCACAATTAGATTTACCGATACCTTTCAGCAAGATACTTTGCAATTAAGAGCAGAAAATTCGGGTGACATTTATGTGAACGGAATTTTTAATGAATTAAGAACCAGTTCGCATGGTAACGGCGATATTTATGTTAGCGGAAGCTGCGATCGATTATTCGTTTATATGTTTGGTACAAATATGTTGCAGGCTGAAAATTTAGTAATTAATTCGTACGTTTTTGTTGAAACGGTTAGTATTGCCGATTGTTATATTAACGCCCCTGTTAATGGTCCTTTAGAGTATAACATCTGGCGAAGCGGCAATATCTATTACAGAGGAAATCCCACAATAATAAATAGTTTTAGCAATAATGCAGGTAAGGGAAGTTTGATAAAAAGAGATTAATTCTCAATAAACCTGTCTTTTATTTGTTGTTCGGTATTAATAATGTGAACAATAAATTTTATTTGATTCAATAAAAATAATTGAGGGTAGCGGTTAGAGATCAATTGAAACTTTTCTTGATTGGTTAATTGTAAGGAAGCTGCTACATTGAAAACCGTAAGGTTAGATACAGTTTCATAATCTATAAATTTGTTTTGAACGGTACCAAAATAATTCACTATGGCATCCTGCAAATTATTTAAAATTATTTTTTGATCAATAGGTAAATATTCAATTAACCCGGCGCCATATAATTTAGGCGATAACACTTCAGAAAATTCTATTAAACGAAAAAGATTAGTGCCTTCAATTAAAATTTCCATCTCGCCGTTAGCAAAGGTTTTTAAAACTCTTTTAATGGTGACTTCACAACCAAATTCCTTCACTTTTCCTTTTTCAAAAAAAGGAATTCCGAATGAGGCTTGGTTGGTCAAACATTCTGATACTAATTGCTTATAACGCTCTTCGTAAATATGCAATTTTGCAGTTTCTCCCGGTAATAATACCATGTTTAAGGGAAACATTGGAATAGTTATTTGTCGCGTTGTCATATTCTAAGCCTTAGTGTACAAAAACCGTGCTAAACTTCATTTATAATTTCCCAGGTGTGGTCGCTAAGTAATCTAACTGTGCTAATGTACTCCATATAAGTACGCATAGCCCTACCCCATTCGTTGGGTCCAATTAACAATAATTTGTAAATATCGTTGATTTTATAAAGATGATAGATATTACCCACAAAGGGCTCAAACGACAATTCAGCCAGGTAGATTTTCTCGCTTATCTCTACTCGTTTTCTTAATTCGTTGGCTTGTGCGGCCAATAATTCGGCCTGTTTTTGAATTTGCTGTAGTTGTTTGTTGGTTTGCTCTCTCATGGCAGAGAGGGCTCGGGTTTTTAATTTCCCTTCATCTTCGGGTCTAATGGCAATACTGCCAACATTGTGGGGGTAGGCTAACAGACCCGGATTTTCGGCAACCTTATCTTTATCTATTGGATTGATCATCCTTTAAAGAACAATCAATCCAATATAAAGTTTAAATTATTGAGTAATCCCTAATTTTTTTGCAATAGTAGCAGGAATTGCTTTTTTGTGTAGCATAATGCTGGTGGTTTTGTATAACACGTAACTTTCGCTTGCGTAAAAATACCCGTCGCATTGGTTATTATCTTTACCCCAACTGTTTTTTACATAATAGTAGTTAGTGTTATTTTGATCTTTAACCATTCCTAAAATGTGCATGCCATGGTCGTCTTGTGTTTCGTAATTATCAAATGCTTTCTGACGGTTTTCTTGAGTAATGGTTAATTGTTTAACGGGTTTAATAGAAAGATTCTTTTTTTCTTCTTCTGTCATTGCTGTAATTGGTGTTTCAGGCACAATGGCAATACCATCTCTGAACATAAATCCTTTTTCGCTAACATCAGCAGCCCAAGCAAAAGAATAACCCGAGTTTATTGCGTTTACCATTACTTCTTGCAATTCGTTTAATGGCAAGTTGTGCATTTGTTCCCAATTCCAATTGTCAGGCACTTCTAAGGCAAATTTAGAATAAAATGGGTGGTGAGAAAAAGAGGTTAAAAAAACGTAATCATTTGCGTTTAAGCCTGTAGCTTCTGCATATGTTTTTGGTGTATAATTTTTTCCTTTGTATTCAAAGCTTTCAGGTGCTTTACCTAAAAATTCATCACATACAGCGTCTACCGAATTATGCAAAAAATTAAAGTTGATCTCTTGAGTTTCTGGTAAGGCAGCCGGACGTAAAATGTTTATTAAGGTTGTTTCTAATAGTTTGTGATTATGAATATCTTTTGTGTCTTTTTTACCTGTGTAAACGTCTTCAGGAACCATTCCGTAATTTTTTAATACGTTAATAGCATCCGGAAATCCACCACCTTCGCCAAAATTGGTTTTACCGTGCATACGTATAAAATTATCTGCTTTTAAAGTGTAGGCTTTTCTTGCAACAAACATTTCGCTTAAATTAAATTCTTTGCCTTTGCCTAGACGAATGATCTCGCTCTCTAAAAAAGATAGGGATGAAAAAGACCAGCAAGTACCTGTAATATTTTGATTTTGAACCGGAGTTCCTTCAATATTTTTTACGACCGTAAATTTATATTCACTGCCTTTTTTGTTTGTTAATTCTTGCGCAGAAATTAAGCCTGAAACAAAAAGGCATGCAAAAAAGATATTAGTTTTCATTTTGATTGGGTTTTAATTAGTTGAAGCAAATATCTTATTTCAAACACAGTAAACAAAACATAATGCCCTATAAAATGCAGGAAGAAGCCGAAAAATCCCCCTTTTAGGGTGAACAAATACGCTATAAGAAAGACCAACGACAAAAGGAACTTTATTATTCCGCTTGATAAGAGTATTCCGGTATAGGTTTTTTTGTCGGTTTTGATAAAGTAGAGCAGGTTAAGCCCAATAGATAAGACAATAAAAAAAACAAGGCTATGCCACCAAACGGATGTTTCTTTTTGTAAAAAATTAGAAAGTAGGTACGAATACAAAAAAGATAAACCTGTTGAAATTAAGATGGCGGATATGCTTTTTAATTTCAATTTATTTTTGTGGTTTAATAAAGTCTTTTAAAACTAAATATAAAGCTATTGCTATTCCTGATAAAGAAAGAATGATGGTGAAAATAGGGGTTGAATTTTTGTAATGAAGATCAAGTTTATTTCCTCCCCATGCCGATAAGCCAATGATCAACGCCATTTGAATGCCCAAATTGCTATACTTGGCAAGCGGGTTAGGCTGTTTTTGAGGCGGCATTACTTGTTTCTAAATTCTGGTGCATGTTTTTTACTTTGGCACCCATGTTACAAGTACCTGTAAAAATTGCGCCTGGCTCTATTGCCAATTTACCGGTAATAATATCTCCATTAACTTTTGCGCTTGCTTTTAAAGAAAGCATTTCGGCAACAATAACCTTGCCTTTTATTTCTCCGCTTATGTCTGCATTGCCGCTGGTTACATTTCCTTCAACCACGCCATTTGGCCCTAAAACAAATTTACCTGTTGTAACAATGTTACCGGTTAATAGTCCGTCAATTCTCACGTCGCCGGCAGATTGTATATCGCCAATGATCTTGGTTCCGTTACCAATTAAGTTTACCGAACTTGCATTTAAGTTTTGATTTTTATTTGAACCTATTCCTAACATAACACTTAATTTAATGGTTTATTTTATTTTGTTTTCGGTTAAGTTTTTGTAGTTATCTAAAAAGAAAAGTTTGTAAGATTCTACATTTTTCTTTCTGTATAAAAGCGGCAAATTAGATCCTAATATAGGATAAATTTCCACCATTTCCTTTTTAACTTCTTCTTTAAACAGTTCGGGATCTTTTAAAAGATTTTCGTAATACGTTGTTACATCTTTAGCACTTGCAAATGTTTTTAAAACTATTAATTGTTTATTTGATCCAAATAAATTACTGGTTAAATTAAATGTTTTTGAGCTATAGTAAGTATTATTAAATGTGTTTAAACGAATTTTGAACCCGTCGGCAATTTTTGGATCGTCAGGTACAATGGCAATTAAAAAATGATCTGCATCAAAGTTTACCATAAAGGTATCCAATTGTGCTTGTCCGGGTTCAGCTACCCTGTAAAGATCAGGATTTTTTTGTTTTTTAATGGATAGTAAAATGTCGTTTGCTAATGGAGTTACTTCTGCTTGAGGGTGTTTTGCAACAAGTAGTTTTAAATAAAACTCTAAGGAGTCAATACCTTTTAATTTACCGATACAAAGTGATCTTACAAATTCAAATTTAGGGGCGTAAACGTTTTTTCCAAATTTTGAAAGTCCTTGGTTAGCTTGTGATAATGCTTGAGGATAATTTTTTTCGTTATACGATTGATACATGGTTACGTAAAATGCCTCTACCTCACTTTGCTTAGAATTTGATTCGCTGGCGTAACTTGGATTTTTTATGATTAAAGCAAATTCGCTATCCGGAAATTCGCTCAATATTTTTTCTTTATAATAATCACTTCGTGGTTGATTTTTTTCAGCTAAGTGTGTTCTGTATAAAATGTAATAGGTGTTAAGTAAATATTTATTTTGCGGAAAGCGCGAAGTTAATTCTTCAAAAGCGGCAACTGCTTTTTTTGTATTGTTTAATTCTTCCTTGTAAATAGAGCCCATCATGTAGTAGGCATAAATAATTTTTTTATTACTCTTTTTTATAAGGGTATCATTTACAGGTAAATTTTTTCGGTAATACTCTCGTGTTTTGTTTGGGCTTTTAGAGATCCCGCCTGAATTTTTTGCTGTATCGTTTTCATTCGTTGGCTCATCAATAATTAAAGCTTTATTTGATCGTCTCCAGTTATCTTCCAGTTTTCTGTTGCCCCATTTTTTTGTAAAATCGGCAATACCAAAAGAAATAGTATTTTGGTTGTAAAAATAAAATGAGGTTGGGCCTGCCGGATTTCCTATATCCTGATTAAGCGGTTGACCTAAAGCGCCAAGTGTATTTTCGGGTAACTGATTAGCGTTTTTTGCATTTTCTTTTTCCTTTAATAGTCTGTCTTCTTCTTTCTCAAGATCTGAAATTATTTTATCAATTATTCTGTTTTGTTCGTTCTCGCTAAACTTGACAAATTTCTGCAAACTATCTTCGTTGCTAATTGTGCGAATATGACCAACAAGAGTTTCTAATGTTTTTTTTCGAGCAACTATTGATGCGTAATCAGGGTGTTCTTTTGAAATAGTTACAACGGCACTGTCGTAATAAGCACCTGCCGGTTGGTAGTTAGCAAGGTCGAAATTTATCTCGCCTAATTTTAAATAAGAAAGACCTTTTTGGTTTGGATTATTTAAACTTGTTTGAACAGATTTTTTGTAATAATAAAGCGCCTGCGTAGAGTTTCTTTCTTTTTCTTCGATCTCTCCAAGTGTATAATAAATAACATCATAGTACTCGTTATTTTTAAACTCCTTAGCCATTTTTAAAAGATCTTTTTTGGTCTTTTCGGAATTATTACGCTTAACGTCTAGCAATTTTGCAATTTTTATTTTGCTGTAAAAAACCAGTTCGTAATTTGGTTTTAGCTTTATAGTTTTTTTGTAGTATTCAACCGCACGTTTATTGCTTTTTTGTTGTTCAAATAGTTGAGCCACAATAAACGTATACCTTGCCCTTGTTTTACGAGAGGCACTATAAAGTGGATTGCCGCCACGAGCTGCCTCCATAAGTTTAGTAGCAGCCTCTGTATTTAAACCGCGACGAGTATAATAATCTGCTTCAAGAACGGGTAATTGCGCTTTTATTTTACGTGGTAAATTTTTATCGTTTTTTAATAAGCTAATGATCTGTTCTGAACTGGATACCGAACCAATTTCGTTGTTGGTTCTTATCATCCAAGCAAGAGCAGTATACTTATCTTTTGATTTGGTGTAAGTACGTGCAACATATTCAAAAGCCTCTAAACCACTAAATAGTTCGCGTTTGTAAACATGCGAAATGCCTATATTGATCCAATTATTATCTATCCAATTACCTGAAGAGGGAATTTCACTTCCTTTTTTATCCTTTATGGCATGGCGTTGAATACAGGTTGACGACTTTTTAATTGCTTTATCAAACTCGGGAAATGTTGCTTTAGCCTTATCTCCGGCAGGGTAAATATAAACAGGAAGGATCTTATCAAAATTATCTTTATTGTTTTTTTCTATCCTAAAAACACCATCATCAATATTTACACACGAATAATAATAACCATTAAAACGAGCGGTTAGATTATGGTAAGCTCTGCTGGCAACAGTATTTTTTTTTGTGCTGCAAGCAACAAAAAATAAGGCAATTGCCAATAGATATAGTACGCGCTTAAATAACACCGGTATATTACAACGTTTTAAAATCGAATTTAGTATGCATTCTGTTAAAAATTAAACCAGGTCAATATCGAACTGAACAAGGTCTACAAACTCTTGCACCCTTTCATCAACATCGGCTTGTGATAAGCCAATTAAACGTTCTGTTCCAAAACGCTCTACGGTAAAGCTTGCCATGGCACTACCAAAAATAATAGCGCGTTTCATATTGTCAAAGCTTATGTCTTTAGTTTTAGCTAAATAACCAATAAATCCACCGGCAAAGCTGTCGCCTGCGCCTGTTGGGTCATATACTTCCTCTAATGGTAAAGCTGGAGCAAAAAATACTTCTTCTTTATTAAATAATAAAGCGCCATGCTCTCCTTTTTTAATCACCAATACGTTTGGCCCCATGGCCAATATTTTTTGTGCGGCTTTTACTAACGAATATTCACCTGATAATTGGCGAGCTTCAGAATCGTTGATGGTTAAAACGTCTATCATGGCAATGGTTTTCTTTAATTCGTCCATTGCAATATCCATCCAAAAATTCATAGTATCTAAAACTATTAATTTTGGGCGTTTTGTAAGTTGCTCAATAACGCTGCGTTGAACGGCAGGCACTAAATTCCCTAACATCAAAAAATCGCATTCTTTTGCAGACTCGGGCACAATAGGGTTAAAGTTTTCTAACACATTTAACTGTGTATCTATGGTATCGCGGTTATTTAAGTCGTTATGGTACTTGCCGCTCCAAAAAAAAGATTTTTCTCCTTTTTTAATTTGCAAACCCTCTAAGTTAACACCCTCTTTAGTAAGTATATTTAAAAAATCTTGCGGAAAGTCGTCGCCAACAACCGATACAAGACTAATGTTTCTGTGAAAATAAGATGCAGCTAAAGCAATATACGACGCAGCTCCGCCAACAATTTTATCGGTCTTACCGAAAGGGGTTTCTATAGCATCAAAGGCTACTGTACCAACAACTAATAAACTCATTTAATTATTTTTTAATATTTTTTGTAAAGATATTGTTTATTTCATAAAAGTGATGTAAATTTGCCACCCTAAACACAAAAATATCGCTTTGTTTTACAGAGAAATAGGATGTTTTTAGAAAAACCAGATAAATTCCTTCTTAGCTCAGCTGGTTAGAGCACATGACTGTTAATCATGGGGTCCCTGGTTCGAGCCCAGGAGAGGGAGCAACACT
>JBEIEI010000058.1:0-13585 GCA_040382975.1 Flavobacteriales bacterium | reverse complement strand
GGAAAAGAATTTAGTTGCATCGTGCTTGAGGACGAACATGGAAAAGCCATTGCCTTACCGCCAACAGAAATAAAAAAAGGACAAGAATTATTTGATTACAGAAGTAAATATTTACCGGGATTGGCAAGAAAGATAACCCCTATTGATTTGCCGGATGCACAAATTGAAGCGATCAGAAAAGATTGCGAAAAATTATTTTACGATCTTCATTTTGATGTGTATGCCCGCATCGACGGCTTTTTAAGTACTGACGGGAAAATATTCTTGAATGATCCAAATACAACAAGTGGGATGATGCCTTCATCTTTCTTCTTTCATCAAGCGGCAGAGATCGGATTAAACCCATCACAATTTCTAACCTTCATTATTCGCACATCCCTTTCAAAACGATTAAAACAATCTAAGGGTAATGTAAAGTATAGAGGTTTATTACAACAGCTCGACGAACAGATCCACAAAGAAAAAACTGCCGCAAGTAATAAAATACGCGTGGCGGTAGTACTTGGTGGTTATTCATCAGAGAGACATATTTCGGTTGAAAGCGGAAGAAATGTTTTCGAAAAATTATCTTCGTCAGAAAAATACGCTCCCTTCCCGGTTTTTTTAACCGGCAATTCAAACGAACACCAAATGTATCATGTGCCTATTAATTTGTTGTTAAAAGATAACGCAGATGATATAAAAGAAAAAGTAGAAAATTTTAAAGTGCATTCTGTTATTAAAAACATTATGCATGAGTGCGGAGCAATTACTCATAAATATGCTTCAAGCAATCACACCGCTGAACCTGAAAAATTAACTTATGCAAGCTTAAAACAAAAAGCTGATGAAGTATTTATTGCTTTACATGGCAGGCCGGGCGAAGACGGCGCTATACAAGAACAATTAGATAAATTGAATTTACCTTACAACGGCTCTAATAAAGAAAGTTCGTCAATTACCATTGATAAATACCGTACGAATGAAATTTTAAAAAATAACGGTTTCCTAATTGCCGACCATATTTTAATTTCGAAAGAGGAATGGGCAAAGGATAAAAATAAATTTACTGAGATCTTAAAAGACCGAATAAAATATCCGTTCATAGCAAAGCCTGTTGATGACGGTTGTAGCAGCGCAGTTAAAAAAATAAAGAATTTAGAAGAGTTTGAAGCCTTTTGTAAATTGATCTTCCGTACTTCAGAAGAATTCGACGCAGCATCTGCAGAAAAATTACACATTAAACCAAAAGAAGAATTCCCTCAAAAACAAGTTGTTTTGGTTGAAGAGTTGATCAGTAAAAAAGACGCGGCACACTTTTTAGAAATAACCGGTGGTATGCTTACCAAATTAAATGAAGCTGGTGAAATTCATTACGAAGTATTTGAAGCATCAGAAGCCTTAGCAGATGGTGAAATTTTAAGTTTAGAAGAAAAATTCTTAGCGGGACAAGGTCAAAATATTACGCCGGCACGTTATGCTAAAGATCCAAAAGACAGACAAAAAGTAAGCGAGCAGGTAAAAAAAGCATTAGGCGGGGCAGCGAAGGCTTTAGGTGTTACAGGTTATTGCAGAATAGATGCATTTGTAAGAGTATTTCCCGATCACAGAGCTGAAATAATTTTTATCGAAGTGAATTCATTACCGGGTATGACGCCTGCAACCTGTATCTTTCATCAGGCAGCGATAAATAATTATAAGCCTTATGAATTCATTGACAAAATTTTAGATTTTGGTAAAAAACGTTTAGAGGCGGTTTCTTAATTAATTTGCCTTTATTGCTACCTTATCTTTAAATAATACTGTATACTTGATTTATTGGGATTTCCCCTTTACATTTACATAAATGGAATACGAAATAAAACCTCAAAAGAAATTAAGTTTAGGCTTGGCCGAACTTTGGGAATACCGCGAGTTGTTTTATTTTTTTACGCTACGCGATATAAAAGTAAAATACAAGCAAACGGTTTTAGGTTTTTTGTGGGCTGTATTGCAACCGCTGGTAATGGCCTTATTGTTTTCTTTCTTTTTAGGAAAGGCAATAAGCAATTATACCGAGTTGCCTTTACCTTATGATGTTTTTGCCTTAAGTGGTTTAGTGCTATGGGGAATATTTTCATCGGGTATAAATAATGCTGGTAATAGCATGGTTTCAAATGCCAACATCATTAAAAAAATATATTTCCCAAGATTGATAATTCCAATATCATCTGTATTAGTTGGTTTATTTGATTTTTTAATGGCATTTGTCGTATTTATAATTTATTGTTTACTCCATCACGTCTCAATTTCGTTAAGCGCTTTATGGTGTTTTCCATTAGGAGTTACACTAGCTTGTATGGCCACATTTGGTTCAGGTACTTTACTTGCCGCGCTAAATGTAAAATACCGCGACTTCAGATACATTATTCCTTTTTTGATACAGTTTTTATTATTTGTTACGCCGGTAATTTATCCAACAACCATAACAGATAATAAATACCTAAAAATTTTATTTTCGTTAAATCCAATGAGTGCGCCCCTAGATATTTTTAGGGCGGGTATAACAAACGGTGGCATTAATTGGGAAGCAGATATAGCGAGCATAGCCTCATCTGTAATTATATTTATTCTTGGCTTACTGTACTTTAAAAAAACAGAGGCTTACTTTGCTGACCTAGCTTAGTAATTTTAAATAAAAAAAGTTATTTTCTTAAGTCTTTACTCCAATCGTAGTTGATCTATTAGTATTAAAAGTTTCTAAACTATCTCGGAAAAAGTCGTAACAAATTAACTACACTTTACCCTGTCAAAAGTTTTTTCAATATATTTTTCAGAAGGTAAAATGGATTGCTGAATTCGCTGCGCATACATTATTGAATCCATGGTTTCTTTTTGTTTATTTTCAACAATAATTTTTTGATGTTCGATAATAGCTTTTTGTTTGTTAGTGACCTGAAAACG
Organism: Flavobacteriales bacterium; assembly: GCA_040382975.1. Taxonomy (GTDB): domain Bacteria; phylum Bacteroidota; class Bacteroidia; order B-17B0; family Aurantibacillaceae; genus Aurantibacillus. Next base: position 10,663 of record JBEIEI010000058.1, on the reverse strand, counting down.
GTTTAAGATAAATGCTGCAAATAATAAAACCAATAACGATCCCGCGCCACTAAAATAACGCACATAGGTTTGTCTTTTTTCTCTCTATGTCCCCAACTCAAATTTCTTTCTATGCTCTGTGTCTAAGGCGGCCTGTTGGATATCAAACCCATGTTTTAATTCCACTAATGCCATTTACATTAACGTAATAAAATCCTTTAGCAGGTTCGCTGGTATTAATACTGCCAATACCGTTAATTGTTTTTAAAATTATCATAGAGTAATAAATACTTGAGCGTTTACTAATTCGCCGGCATTAATTGTTATATAAGTCGAAGCGCCTATAGCAGTTAATCTACTTGAACTACCAACACAAACTGCTTTTGGACTATGGAGTCAGCCGCAAAATTATAAGCAAGACACGTGTTATAAAAACTCTGATCTTGTGCATTAACTGTTGTAATGTTAAAAATAATGAATAGGCAAAAAATAATTGCATTTAATATTGATTCAAACTTTTTCATAGTAATTATAATTTGTGTTAAAATTGAGCCCATTTAAGACCTAATAAAAACCATTCACTCATCCCAAACCACCGTTCAAGTAGTCCAAAAAAAAGCTTTATTGTCAATAACCTGTTCATTATCGGTTACTAAAACTCATTCGTCGAATTATTATTTAGCTGAGGGGTAGTTTAAGCTTTTGGTAATCAATTGGATGTGCGAAACCGAGCAGATGATGTGCCATCATTATACCTAAAGCTTAATAAACACTTGATGGTTTTAGGCGCGCAGTGTTTATTAGTTAATCTGAAATTAAGCCAATTTCATTCGATAGTAAATGTAATTCGCATCAAATATTACCATCAAAAGTCTAAACAAAATTTTAGGTATATTTGTAAAAAAATAATCTATGCTATCAGCTAAAGTAAGCGCTGCTTTAAATAAGCAAATTGAAATGGAGGGTTCGTCCTCACAATACTACCTTGCAATGGCAAGTTGGGCAGAAACTCAAGGATTAAATGGTGTTTCAGCATTTTTATATACACATACGGATGAAGAGCGCATGCACATGCTAAAATTATTAAAGTTTGTGAATGAGCGCGGTGGCCACGGGGTAGTGCCTGCATTAAAACAACCTCCTGTTACTTTTAAATCGGTTAAATCTGTTTTTGAAGAAATTTTAAAACACGAAATGAAAGTTACTGAAGAGATAAATAATTTGGTAGAAATAACGCTTAAAGAAAAAGATTATACAACCCATAATTTTTTACAATGGTATGTTAGCGAGCAAATTGAAGAGGAAGCTTTAGCAAGACAAATTGTAGATAAATTAAAGTTAATAGGTGATGATAAAAGCGGATTGTACTTTTTTGACAGAGACCTTGAAGCAATGGCTAAATTAGAAGTTGCGAAAGAAACTACCGGAGGGAAAAAATAATTTTACTTCGTAACAAAAACAAAAACATCTTCGTTATCTTTTTTCATTAAATACTTTTCTCGTGCAAAGGTTTCTAAGCTTTTTGTGTTGGTTTGCAGCTCGCTTAAGTTAACTTTATTGTTCTCAATTTCTGCTATATAATATTCTTTTTCTTTTTGGAGTTTATTTCGCTTTTTAATAAGATCAACTTGTGTAAACACATCGTTCTTATCAAAAAACAACAACCAAACAATAATTCCAATTATCGTTAAAAAATATTTATTCTTAATTATGCTAAATAAAAACATGCTAAATTAGTATGACAAAGTTATTGCAGAAAACAAGCTAAAAATCAAATGAAAAAAAAGATTATTAATACAACCTTGTTAGTTATGCTAATTTCGTTGTTCTCGTTCAAAATTAGCTTTGATAATGGTTTTAAAACCTCGCAACTCTCCAATAACCGTGTTAGAGCGGCCTACGACAAAAAATGGGTTAATTTACAAAGTCAACTTGCCGCTAAAAAAATTGATAAAGATAATTTTGAGCTCTATTTCAGGATATTTAAGCTTGAAAAAGAATTTGAAGTGTGGGTAAAAAATAAAACAGACCATAACTACACCTTATTAAAAACTATTTCTATTTGCGCTTCGAGTGGTGAGTTAGGCCCAAAAAGAAAACAAGGCGATTATCAGGTGCCTGAAGGGTTTTATGAAATTGCCACCTTTAACCCAAACAGCAGCTATCATTTAGCAATGAAAATAAATTATCCTAACCAGAGCGATGTGTTAAAGAAGACTGCAATAGATGCCGGTGGAGATATTATGATACATGGAAATTGTGTAACTATTGGTTGCATTCCATTAGAAAATGAGCCAATTGAAGAGGTTTACGTTTTAGCCACCGAGGCTAAAAACAGAAAGCTTATAACGCAAATGGCAATTTACCCTTGCCGATTTACTGAAAAAAACACTCACTATCTGGCTAAAAACTTCAGCGAAGAAAAAAACAAATTTTGGGAAACCTTAAAAAAACCTTACAGCTATTTTGAGAAAAATAATATCTTGCCAAAAATTAGCATTTCAAAAACAGGCGACTACGTCTTTAATGATCAATAGCAGATGAATTTTAGTTATAATAAATTATTTGTTTTTGTTTTGGCTGCCTTGTTAATATCAGCATGTGGCTCAGGCGAGAATGACGATATAAAAATTCCTAGCACAATTTTAAGCGAAGAAAAATTCACAAAGTTGTTGGTAGATTTTTCTTTAGCCGAAAGCGCCGGCAATTTAAATGTAAAAAATCTTCCGGCCGAAAAAATGGATTCTGCTTATGCCTTTGATCCTCTTGAAGAAAATAATGTATCAAGATCACAATACGATTCTGCTGTTTCTTTTTACTCAAAACATCCTGCTATCTACAAAAAAATTTATGAAAATGTTTTGGCCACATTAAGCAAAATGCAGCTTAGAAATGATTCGGCTAAAGTTGATCCAGTTTCAAAATAAGAAATTTTTCGCTTTTCCCATTATTTAAATACAATACAAGATCTTTTTGTTCATTGGTTTGATAGTTAATAGGAACGGCATCAAAATTGGCATTACGGTAGATCAATTTTTTTTTCAGACTTCCGTCGGCAGCAATTTTATACATAACTATATTTGCTCTCCAAAGATTTGTTTCTTTTTTAAAACGGTGATACTCAAAATTACCGGGTTCATTACTAAAATTAAGAGGCGATTCTAGCACTAAAATTGCCAAGGACTTATCATAAAAAAAAGGCATGGCTGTACCAATATTTTTAAATCTTGTGCGACCCTTAAACGAAAATACTTTGCGAGGAATGATCTTTTGATGAAAGATCTTACCGGTTTGTAAATCGTTTTTCCACACAAAAAGTTCCTTGTAATAATAGTCGTCTATTCGTTCTGAGATCTGATAATCGATTGTTTCATTCTGAAACTTGTTCAAATATTTATATTCTTTTTCGCTTGCACTATTGTGATCACTGCCGTCGTAAAATGTTAAGCGATCAATTAATGCAGTGTCCATTGAAAGTATATTTGCATAAAATTCTTGAGTTAGATCTGTACTAAATTTTTGATTTAAAAAATAGGGAGTAAGGGTTTCGTTATTACCTTTTTTAGAAAAATGAGCAATAACAGAAATCTCTTGATCAATAGGAATAAGTCGGATACTACTTAAAGCCGACAAATTACTTATTGCCAACTTAGCTTTAATGTTATTTTTATTAGCGCTTAAAAAACTTACCAGTGTTAGTGAATCATAAAAAAATACAGGCATCATTACTTGTGTTTGATTTAAGTATTTTCTGGTATAATAAGAAACATGAGACTTGATCATAACATAAAACAACTCATTGTTTTTATTGGATTCAAACGCAGTAGAATAGCCGGTAAAGGGGTTTTCGATTGGTAATTTTTTTGCCCAAATAATTTTTCGTTTATCGATATCAAAAAGAAGACATATTTTTTTAATTGCCGAGTTTCCATATAATTGCGAGGCAATTAAAAGTAGATTGCCGTTTTCGGCGCGCTTAAATTCAAAGTTCACTTCTATGACACCAATTTCTTTTTCAATGCTTGCCAATTCCATAAATCCGGATGATCTGCCTAGCGTATCACTGATCTTTAGGTAAATGGTTTTTTTTGAATTTAAAACTCGTTCAAATAAAAAATAGGTGTGATAGTTGTGTTCAAAAAATAAATGATCCAGTTTTTCATAATCAAACCAATCGGCATTTAAACTATCTAATTTTAGCGGGGTAAAGGATAAGATCTCTGCACTAGGCTTGGCGCGTCTTTCGATAGTAATATCATGAGCAGCTTTATTGTATCGAAGTAAATAAAAATAATTTTTTTGATCGTTAATAATAGCAAGAGGCACGTTTTTTTTACGTGCCTCAAACGCTCTACTATAAATTGGTTGTGAAAATAAACTAACACAATAACTTACAAAAAAAGTTATTATTGTTACTCGAAACATGTTACTCTACAGTTACACTTTTTGCTAAGTTCCTTGGTTGATCAACGTTACAACCGCGCATAACAGCAATATGGTATGATAATAATTGTAAAGGAACAACCGCTATTAATGGTACTAAAAACTCATCTGTTTCCGGAATTTCAATTGTGAAATCGGCCATTGCTTTTACTTCTGTATCGCCGGAGGTAACTACTGCAATAATTTTTCCTTTTCTGGCTTTAACTTCCTGAATATTACTAACCACCTTCTCGTAATTAGCGCCTTTAGTTGCAATTACAAACACCGGCATTTCTTCGTCTATTAATGCAATAGGACCATGTTTCATTTCGGCAGCAGGATAACCTTCTGCATGGATGTATGAAATTTCTTTTAGTTTTAATGCTCCTTCTAATGCTACAGGGAACGATACACCGCGACCTAAATATAAAGCGTTACTGGTATCTTTTTGCAAGAAAGCAATATCACGAATTTGGTCGTTTAATTTTAATACCTCTTCGATCTTAGATGGAATAGCTTCTATTTCATAACATAGCTGACGGAAACGGCTTTCTGATAATGTGCCACGAACTTTAGCCATATGCAAAGCCATAAGCGTTAGTACCGTAACTTGCGCTGTAAATGCTTTTGTAGAAGCAACGCCAATTTCCGGTCCGGCGTGAGTATAACTTCCGCCGTGTGTTGCACGAGCGATAGAAGAGCCGACCACATTACAAACGCCTAATACAGTAGCCCCTTTCGATTTAGCTAATTCAATGGCGGCCAATGTGTCAGCTGTTTCGCCACTTTGCGAAATAGCGATCACGATATCGTCCTGAAAAATAATTGGATTTCTGTATCTGAACTCTGAAGCGTATTCTACCTCAACAGGTACACGTGCAAATTCTTCAAATAAATATTCTGCCACTAAACCTGCGTGCCAAGAAGTGCCGCAGGCAACAAAAATAATACGTTTGGCTTTTTCAAATTTCTTCTCATGATCAACAATGCCACCCATTTTAATTTCACCGTCATGCGATCTTAATCGGCCACGCATACTGTCTAACACAGAACGAGGCTGTTCATAAATTTCTTTAAGCATAAAGTGGTCATAACCGCCTTTTTCGATAGATTCTATCTCTAAAGTTAATTCCTGAACATAAGGTGTAATGACTTTATCTTTTAAATTTCGGATCTTTATTTCTTGTCCTCTTCTTAAAATAGCAACCTCTTCATCTTCCAGATAAACAACGTTTTTTGTGTATTCAATAATTGGAGAGGCATCGGATGCAACAAAAAAATCATCTGCGCCGATACCGATCACCATAGGGCTGCCCTTTTTAGCTGCAACAAGAGAATCGGGATCGTTCTTATCCATAATTACTATGGCATAAGCACCATTAACCTGCTTTAAGGCCGCTTGTACAGCATGCCCTAATTTCATGTTTTCGTGATTTTTTATTTCTTCGATCAAATGGATAAGAACTTCTGTATCAGTTTGTGATAAAAAAGTATGGCCACGCTTAGTTAAGCCTTCTTTAATGGCAGCATAATTTTCGATGATACCATTGTGTATCATCACCAGATCTTTAGTTTGTGAATAATGCGGATGTGAATTTACATCGTTTGGCTCACCATGTGTAGCCCAACGAGTATGTCCAATACCAATATTTCCGGTAGTGTCGTCGTTTTTTACAAAGTCGAGCAATTCGCTTACTTTGCCTTTGCGTTTATAAACATTAAGTTTTCCTGCTTTATTTATAAGGGCAACGCCGGCACTGTCGTAGCCACGATATTCTAAACGTTGTAATCCTTTAATAATAATTGGGTAAGCTTCGCGGTTACCGATATATGCCACAATTCCACACATAGTTCTTTAATCAAAAAATTATTTTATCCTTTAAAAATACAAAATTTTAACCGATCATTTGCAAAAAGCTGATCTCTTTTGCCGTTAAAAAACGATGTTTGCCACGTGCAAGATCTTTTTTTGTTAGTCCTGCAAATACAACCCTATCTAATTTAATAACATCATAGCCTAAATGTTCGAACAAACGCCTAACAATGCGATTACGACCACTGTGGATCTCGATACCGATCTCCTTTTTTCCTTCTCCAACAAAAGCTAGATCGTCTGCTTTAACGATGCCGTCTTCTAATTCAATACCTTCGGTGATAGCTTTAAAATCTTCGGTTTTTAATCCTTTGTTTAAGCTAACGTGATACACTTTTTTTACGCCAAACTTTGGATGAGTTAACTTGGTTGTAATTTCGCCGTCGTTTGTAAACAACAATAAGCCGGTTGTATTTCTGTCTAACCGACCAACAGGATATAAGCGCTCTTTACACGCCCCTTTAATTAACTCCATTACTGTTTTACGTTCTTGAGGATCGTCAACTGTTGTAATATAATCTTTGGGCTTATTTAACAATAAATAAACTTTACGTTCGCTTTTAACAGCAGCATCTCCGTAGGTAACTACATCGCCTGCTTTAATTTTGTACCCTAATTGGTCAATAACAACACCATTCACTTTTACAACGCCGCTGGTAATTAAAACATCTGCATCTCTGCGAGAGGCAATGCCGGCATTGGATAAATACTTATTTAATCGGGTTAGTCCATTTGCGCTTGCTGTTCTTTTAATAAGATCAGGTTTTTTAGAACGCTTTTTATCTCCGTCATTTTTTGAGGCATTTGAAAATGTATTTCCTTCTTCAAAATCATCAAATTTTACGCGTTTAGTTTGTTCTGAATTTTCATCAAAACTTCTGCTGCTTCTTCTCTTACTTACTTTTTCGTCTTTATCAACTCTTGGTGAATCATTATACTTTCTTGACGGCTTTTTATCGTCGGAGCTTCCAAAACTTCTTTTTGGTCTATCGTTGTATTTAGAATCTTTATCTGCGAAATCTTTTTTGAACGGCTTTCTCTCTTCCGAACTTCCGAAACTTCTTTTTGGTTTGTCGCTATACTTTGAATCTTTGTCTCCGTATTCTTTTTTGAACGGCTTACGTTCATCTGAGCTTCCGAAACTTCTTTTTGGTTTGTCGCCAAATTTAAAATCCTTATCGCCACCAAAACTTTTCTTAAAGGGTTTGCGTTCGTCTGAATTTCCAAAACTTCTTTTTGGTTTGTCGCTATACTTTGAATCTTTGTCTCCGTATTCTTTTTTGAACGGCTTACGTTCATCGGAGCTTCCAAAACTTCTTTTTGGTCTATCGCTATTTTTTGAATCTTTATCGCCACCAAAACTTTTCTTAAATGGTTTTCGTTCGTCTGAACTTCCAAAACTTCTTTTTGGTTTATCGCTATATTTTTTATCAGAAGAGTCTGTTTTTTTATAGGTAGGTCTCTCTCCGGCACTCTCGAAGCGTTTTTTAGGTTTTTCGTCTTTATCAGAAAATGAATCGCCGTCTCTTTTTGGTCTATCGCTGTATGATTTACTTCCAAAAGGTTTTTTAAATGCCTTATTAGCGTCTTTTGTTTTAAACGATTTTCCTGTACTTGATCTTGTATTATTTGTTTTGCGCATGATAAAACAAATATACGCTACTTTAATGATGGATAAAAGGCGCCTTCCAAATGTTTTACAGAAAAAGTGTTATTAAGTTGTAAAAGAGAAATTATATCAAATCTGCATTCCAAATCAATATTATTTGAAACTAAATATTCATTTGCTGCGGCGATTAAAAAGCGTTGTTTTTGTTTGTTCACAAATAGTTCAGGCTCGCCAAACAAAGCACTGCTGCGTGTTTTAACCTCAACAAATATTATTTGATCATTTTTTTTAGCAATAATATCAACTTCATATTTCTTAAATCGCCAATTTTCCTGCAAAACAAAGAATCCGTGGTCCAGCAAATAATTTTTAGCCGTTTTCTCACCTTCAACACCTAAATTATGTGAATTTTTACTTTTCATTGTTATAATTAACTCTAAAATACATATTTTAGTATTCTAATTAAACCCCAATGATGAAAAAGATTTTTTTACCTCTTGCCATTTATTTTGGATTATTTCAAATCTCAGCACAAAACTTTAATGGCACAATTGAGTTTAAACAAACCACTCAAAAAGACACTATTGCAAATGTGTATTTAGTAAAAGATAATATCGTTAAGCTAGATAGATATGGAAAAAAATCTACAGAACTTGAGGGTAGTTTTATTTTTGACTTAACTGCTAACAAAATAAAATGGACCAACCCAAAGCGTAAGGTTTGGGGCGAAAGCAAAAGCGAAACACAGCCAATTATTAAAGGAGTATGTGTTGCAACAAAAGGAACAAACACAAAATCAATTCAAGGAATTAAATGTAATGAATATACCGTTAAAAATACTGATGAAAATACAATTATTACATACTGGGTAGCCGAAAACAAATTTGGATTTTTTGTTCCGTTAATTAAACTTTGGAATAGAAAAGACAAACAAAGTGTTTATTTTAATCAAATTAAAGACCTACCCGAAGGGTGCATGCCTTTGCTGAGTGAAGAAAAACAAATTACCGATGGTAAATTTATATCTAAATTAGAGGTAACCAAAATTGGAAGAAAGGCGCCGGATAATGCAAGTTTAGAAGTGCCGGCCACTTATAGTAAGTTTGACCAATAAACTTTTAATTGTATACTTTACTAAAAGGAGCCTAATGGCTCCTTTTTTTTGTATGACATTTTAAAACATTTAGTTTTTAATTGTGTTATACAAAAACTATGTTAAACATTATACAAACCAAACAATTCATTAAGAGTGATATTGATACCGTTTGGGAGTTTATAAGCTCACCAAAAAACCTTTCAAAAATTACACCAGACTACATGGGCTTTAATATTTTAAGCGATCTGTGTGATGGAAAAATGTACCCCGGGCAAATAATTGAATATTATGTTACTCCGGTGGCAGGCATAAAAATGCACTGGGTTACAGAAATTACCCACGTTAAGGATAAAGAATATTTTGTAGACGAACAGCGCTTTGGACCATATGCTATGTGGCACCATAAACATTTTATAAAAGCAGTGCCGGGAGGCGTTGAAATGATCGATATTGTACACTACAAAGCCCCATTTGGTATTTTTGGTAAAATTGCGGTGGCACTTTTTATAAAAAAGAAGCTTAAAACCATTTTTGATTTCAGGTATAATAAAATGGAAGAATTGTTTAATAAATAATCATGACCGAATCATCTAACTATTGTTATTACAGCGACCTGCCATCACCAATGGCCTATATGGAAGAAGTTGAGGAGGCTCAAACTGATCAATTAAGTGTACAAGCTATTGATAGAATAATTGAAATGGCCTGGAAAGACAGAACACCTTTTGAGGCTATAAATTTTCAATTTGGCTTAAATGAAAGCGATGTAAAAGCGCTAATGAAGAAACAATTAAAATTTAGTAGTTATAAATTGTGGCGGATACGGGTTGAGCAATGCAAAACAAAGCATATTAAAAAACGCGTTGCCGGTATAGATCGCTTTAAATGCAATTTACAAAGGCATATAAGTTCAAATAAACTATCAAAAAGAAAATAATTTTATGAGCAATACTTATTTATTTGCAGGGGCGTCAAGCAAAACGGCCATTGCTACAAAGCAGATCTTACAAAACCAAAACCAAACTGTAATTGGTATAAGCACAAAAAAAGAAGAGGAAAATTATAACCAGTTTTATGAAGTAAATAGTTATGAATTTGGAAATTTTCCTGAAATAACAGAGCCTTTAAATGGTTTAGTTTACTTTCCGGGCACCATAAATTTAAAACCTTTTCATAGGCTAACCGAAAATGATTTTTTAAACGATTACAAAATTAATGCATTGGGTGCTGTGGCTTTTATACAAAAATATTTACCCAATTTAAAAACCAGTCCCAACGCATCTATCGTTTTAATAAGTAGTGTGGCTGCAAATACAGGCATGCCGTTTCATAGCTCCATTGCAATGGCTAAAGCAGCCATTGAAGGATTAACAAAATCATTGGCTGCCGAATTAGCTCCTGCTATACGCGTAAACTGTATAGCGCCCTCTTTAACCAATACATTATTAGGGGAAAAATTTTTAAACACGCCAGAAAAAATAGAAGCGTCACAAAAAAGAAACCCACTAAAAAAAATTGGTGAGCCTTTTGATCTTGCAAATGCAATAGAGTTTTTACTATCCGATAAATCTAATTGGATCACCGGACAAGTTATAGCCGTTGATGGGGGAATGAACACTTTAAAACTATAAAAATGACAAGAGAATTTTTAAATGAAGACCTAGAAAATCTAGAGAAAATGTTT
>JBEIEI010000057.1:0-13688 GCA_040382975.1 Flavobacteriales bacterium | reverse complement strand
GCAATGGCTTGTATTGTTGAAAACGCCGGTTTTGGTGGTGTTACAAGTGCACCAATTGTTTCTTTAATGATGGAGAAATATTTAAAAGGAAAAACAGATCGTTTAGAATTAGAAAAGCGTGTTATGGCTGCCGATCTTATCCGTGGTATAAATGTATTAGGTTCAGGACAACACTAATGGGACGTAACGAAAATAGCATATTTTATGGTGTAGACAGGGTAACCTTGCTTGTGTATGTTATTCTTGTATTTATGGGTTGGTTAAATATTTATGCTGCTGTTTATAATGAGGAGCATCAGAATATTTTTGATACAACACAAAAATATGGTATGCAATTAATTTGGATAGGTGGTGCTGCCATAATTGCTTTTAGTATTTTATTAATTGACGCAAACTTTTACACGGTGTTTGCCTATGGCTTTTATGGCTTTTTTATTTTAGCCAATATTTTGGTTTTATTTTTAGGTAGGGAAGTTAAGGGAAGTCATTCGTGGTACAGGTTTGGTAAGTTTGGTATACAACCCGCAGAGTTCATGAAATTTGCTACAAATTTAGCGCTTGCAAAATTTTTAAGCAACCAAAACATTGTGGTTAATCAACAGTTTCGATTGCGTTTAAAAGATCTTATTAAGAATTATAAGAACACAATTTTTGCTCTGTTATTTATTATCTTACCATTAATTCTAATTATAAAATTACAGAACGAAACAGGATTAGCAATTGTATTTATTGCCTTTATAATTGTGTTATATCGTGAGGGATTAAGTGTAGGGTTTTTAATTTTTGGATTATTAGCAGCCATTTTATTTGTGATGGCATTGGTAGTTACTAATACAAGTGGATTATTAATTACACTTGCTGTAATAGCGGCTTCAGCTTTTTTATTTATCAGACGAAGTAGAAGAAATTTGATCATTGTTTTTTTGGTATATGTTTCGGCTGCAGGCGTAGTGTTGGGAACCAATTATGTTTACAACCATTTAGAGGCGCATCAAAAAACGCGTATTGATGTGTTGTTAGGAAGAGGAACAGTAGACTTAAAAAAAGAGGGTTATAATGTTAATCAGGCGAAAATTGCCATAGGCAGTGGTGGCTTTTTAGGAAAGGGTTATTTGCAAGGCACACAAACCAAATACGATTTTGTGCCCGAGCAGGATACCGATTTTATTTTTTGTACGGTAGGCGAGGAGTGGGGCTTTGTTGGCAGTACCGTGGTTATTTTTTTAGAATTGTTTTTAATTCTGCGACTTATTTTTTTAGCAGAAAGGCAACGTTCCGATTTTAGCAGGATCTATGGTTACGGTGTAGCTTCTGTTTTGTTTTTTCACTTGGCGGTTAATATTGGAATGACAATAGGTTTAATGCCGGTTATTGGTATTCCCTTGCCATTCTTTAGTTACGGAGGTTCCTCACTTTGGTCATTTACTATTTTACTCTTCATTTTCATTAAACTGGATGCCAATCGTTTATTGATCTTGCGCTAGTTTATGTGTATTTAAAAAATGATAAAATTCCCATTTTTACCTTTGTAGATTGGGGCTTTTTGTTATTTTTACCCTTTCAAAATGGCTCAAAAATCAAGTAAATACGTAAAGTGGCTTTGGATCCTTTTCCTTAGTCCCATTCTTTTAATTTTTATTGTTGTTACCCTTACCGGTATGGGCACTTTTGGCTCCCTGCCCGATGTAGAGGAATTGGTAAATCCAAAGAACAACCTTGCAACCATTGTTTACAGTGGTGATATGAAGATCTTAGGAAAATATTACAGCGAAAACCGTGTCAACGTTAATTTCAATCAATTAGATAAAGATCTCGTAAACGCTCTGGTAGCAACCGAAGATGCTCGTTTTTACGAGCACAGCGGCGTTGATATTAAAGCCTTAGGTCGTTCTATTGCCGGTGCATTTACCGGTGGCAACAAGGGTGGAGGAAGTACCATCACACAGCAATTGGCTAAAATGATGTTTCCTCGCGAAAAATTAAGTAAGCCGGAATTGGTTATTCGTAAAATGAAAGAGTGGATAATTGCTACTCGTTTAGAAAAGTACTATACCAAAGATGAGATCATGGCGCTCTACCTTAATAAATTTGATTTTTTAAATTTAGCGGTAGGTGTAAAATCGGCAGCGCAAATTTATTTTAACCGAAGTCAGGATAGTTTAAAGATCGAACAAGCTGCCATGTTAATTGGTATGGCAAAAAATCCTTCGTTGTTTAATCCAATCCGCCACGCCGATACTACCAAGCAGCGCCGAAATGTTGTAATGAATCAAATGGTTAAATATGGTTACTTGTCAAAACAAAAATACGATAGTTTAAAAGTGTTGCCATTAGATCTTAGTTTTCGTCCGGAGGATCACAATGATGGTTTAGCGCCTTACTTAAGAGAATACATTCGCGATAATTTTTTAAAATCATGGTGCGAAAAACATATTAATCCTGCAACCAATAAACCTTATAATGTTTACAAAGACGGTTTAAGAATTTATACTACCATCGATTCGCGCATGCAGCAACACGCAGAGGAAGCTGTGTTTGAGCATATGCAAGATCTTCAGAGAATGTTTGATAAAGATCTTAAAACAAAAAAGAACGCGCCGTTTGCATGGAATGTAAATAAACAAGAAATAGAAAACATCATGTCTTCTTCAATAAAAAGAAGTGAGCGCTACCGTTCAGCCAAAAAAGCTGGCATGAGTGATGAAGAAGCTAAGGCTACTTTTTATAAGCCGGCACAAATGACGGTTTATAGTTTGCGTGGCGAGATCGATACCATGATGACACCCTTTGATAGTATTAAATATTATAAAGGATTTTTACAAACCGGTTTTATGGCCATGGAGCCGCAAACGGGTTATGTTAAGGCATGGGTTGGCGGCATCAATCATAAACATTTTAAATACGATCACGTAAAAGTTAGTAGAAGGCAAGTAGGTTCAACCTTTAAGCCGTTTGTTTACGCACTCGCCATTCAAGAAGGTTATTCACCTTGTCATCAGGTGCCCAATGTAAAAACCTGTATCTCTTTACCTGAGGGTGGCGATTGGTGTCCTGAGAATTCAGACGGACCAAATGATAAAAACAATGGAAAATTAATTACACTCAAAAAAGCGTTGGCTAATTCAATTAATTACATAACGGCTTGGATAATGAAGCAATATGGTCCGCATGCAGTAGTAAGTTTAGTTAAACGTTTAGGAATAACTTCCGAAATACCGGAGGTGCCTTCTATTTGCTTAGGAACTGCAGATATCAATGTATTTGAGATGGTGGCTGCTAATTCAACCTTTGTAAATAAGGGAACCTATATTCAACCAACGTTTATTACACGTATTGAAGATAAGAACGGTAAAGTGCTGGAAGAGTTTATTCCAAATACAGATGAGGTGTTTAGTGAAGAAAGAGCTTATACGATGATTCAGTTAATGCGTGGCGTAGTTGATGGAGGAACCGGATCTCGTTTGCGTTCTCGTCATAAATTAATGAATCAAATTGCAGGTAAAACCGGCACCACACAAAAAAATGCCGATGGATGGTTTATGGGCTTAACCCCTGAGTTAGTTGCAGGAGCGTGGGTAGGAGGCGAGGATAGAAGTGTTCACTTTAACTCTATGGTTGAAGGACAAGGAGCAACAATGGCTTTACCTATTTGGGGAAAATTTTTCAGTAAAGTGTATGCCGATAAAAATTTAAAAGTTAGCAAAGGTGATTTTCCTCGTCCAAAAAATTTAGATCCAAATTTAGAATTGGATTGCAGTAAATACGATGCAACAGATAATGATGGATCGATCGAGATTAACGAATTTGAAAAGGAGTAACAAGTTTTGCTAACGATTATAAAAGAAAAATATTTAGGTTTTTTAAGTTGGATGGTTTTGATCCTAAGTGTTGTAACCACTTATTCAAATTTAACCGATGCAGGATTTGGAATGTTTTTAAATTCAGATACCCTTGGCATACCGGATCTTTATAATGATGTCGTAAATGGAGATGGAAAAATAAAAGATTGGGTTATTGCTGCTTCAACTCAGGTTTTTCCCGACGCATTACTTTATACTCTTATTGAAAAAATATTTCAATTGAGTATCATCAAAACCGCTTTCGTTTATGGTCTTATTCAAGTTATAATTGTTACAGTTTTAATGATTCGGCTTTATACGAAATTGGTGGTTGATGATTTAAAAAAGTATGCTTGGCTAATTCCCGTTTTTATGTCGATGTTTTTTTTGGAAAGTTTTTATTTCAGTAAAGATTCGTTTCTTTCCTTTTTGCCTACTTCATATATTTATCACTTTGGTGTTTTAATAAACATGCTAATAGTGCTTCTGCTTTATTTTAGTTCCTATTCAAAAATAAAAAAGTATTCACTGATCTTTTTATTCTCTGCAATTGCAGGCTTTAGTGATAAACTATTTTTGGTTTTATTGATCGCTCCGTTTTTTTTAACCTTAATGGTGTTTGTTAAAAAGGAGACTATAAAAGATACATTATTTGTAATGGGCACAATTATTATTGGAACTATAATTGGGTTTTATATTTACGGATACATTAAAGTCAACAAACTTGCTACTTTTCAAGAAGTAAGAATGTTCTTCACTAAGAAAGATATAATCTTATCGGTGAATATGTTTTATGAGCAAATGCTAACGTACATTAAAACTGGTGGATTTAGAAGTTTTCAAATAGTTTTTACTTTTTTGGCAATTGTTGGCAGTGTTTTATATTATTTTAAAAACAAAAAAAGTGGAAACTATAAACAATTATTTTTAATGGTGTTTTTTGTTTTTTTTAGTGCTTGTACAATTTGTGCGCCGTTTGTAAACGGAAGTTATACCGGCTATGATACGCTAAGATATAACGTTGCTCCGTTTTATTTTGCTTCAATAATTTTTGCTTTTTTTATTGGCTCTTTAATTCAACAAAAATATAATGCTAACATTAATAAAATGGTTTCATTAATCACAACAGGTGTGTTTTTAGTTATTGTAATTGTAAAACTTGATCTTAGAACATTAAATAATTATTTGAATTATTATCCCGAAGAAATCCGTGAAATTGATAGTTTGGCAGTTAAATATAAATTTAAAAGGGGAATTGCTTCGTATTGGGGTTCAAGGCCAGTTACTTTATTTTCACATGCCGGTCTAAAAGTCTCATCTGTTTATCCGGAAGGGAATATGAACGAATTAGGAACAAATATTAACCGATATTATGAAGGAGAATTTAATTTTATAATTTTTGATGATTCGATGTTTCCTGAGGAAATCAAAAAACGATTCAAAATAAAAGATACGATAATAACAAAACATAATCGAATTCTATTAGTAAATGATTTTAAATATAATAAAGGAGAATATTTTCCTACAAACATAGATGATCAAAAAAGTAATTAATATTCAATACTAAAAATATGATAAACAGAGTTGTAAAAAATGTAGCAGATGCATTAAAAGACGTAAAAGATGGCAACACCTTAATGGTTGGAGGCTTTGGCCTTTGCGGTATTCCTGAAAATTGTATTGCTGAGCTTGTAAAAATGAAAGTTAAAAACTTAACATGTATCAGTAATAATGCCGGCGTTGATGATTTTGGTTTAGGTTTATTACTTCAAACAAAACAGATAAAAAAAATGATCTCAAGCTATGTTGGCGAAAATGATGAATTTGAAAGACAAATGCTAAGCGGTGAATTAGAAGTTGAATTAGTTCCTCAGGGTACTTTAGCAACACGTTGTATGGCTGCAGGATATGGCATGCCCGTAATTTATACTCCAGCAGGAGTTGGTACAGAAGTGGCAATAGGTAAAGAAACCAGAAAATTTAATTATAACGGTGAAGAAAAGGAATACCTAATGGAGAAAGCTTTTGAAGCCGATTTTGCTATTGTTAAAGCCTGGAAAGGCGATACAGCAGGCAACTTAATTTACAAAAGTACAGCCCGTAATTTTAATCCAATGATGGCTATGGCCGGAAAAATTACAATTGCTGAGGTTGAAGAATTAGTACCTGCCGGAGAATTAGATCCTGATCATATTCATACTCCGGGCATTTATGTTCACCGTATTTTTCAAGGTGAAAAATACGAGAAACGAATTGAGCAAAGAACTGTAAGAAAAAAATAGTAAAAAATGTTATTTAATTCACTACATTTTTTAATTTTTCTTCCAATCGTTATTGGGCTATATTATTTATTGCCTCAAAAATTTCGTTGGATATTGATTTTTTTTGCAAGTTGTTATTTCTACATGGTATTCGTGCCACAATACATTCTTATACTTTTCCTGATCATTATAATCGATTATATTTCTGCCCTTACAATTGAGCGAGTAAGTGGAAGGCTAAAATTATTTTATCTTGTTGCAAGTTTAACTGCAAATATTGGCCTCTTAGCTTTCTTCAAATATTTTAATTTTTTTAACGAAAATTTAGTTGCTGTTTTTTCGTTATTCGGCAAAGAATTTCAACCTTTAAATTTAAGTATCATTTTACCCATAGGCCTTTCTTTTCACACCTTTCAATCCATGAGCTACACAATAGAAGTTTATCGTGGAAAACAAAAGGCCGAAAAACATTTAGGATATTTTGCAAATTACGTTTTGTTCTTTCCACAAATGGTGGCCGGACCTATAGAGCGTTATGAAACATTGGGCAATGAATTAAAAACTGCACATAAGCCATTATATCAAAATTTTTCCGAAGGTTTTAAGTTGATCTTATTCGGTTTGTTTATTAAAATGGCGGTTGCCGATAATATTGCCCCTTACGTAAATCAAATTTATGCAGAGCCTTTAAAGTATAGTGCATCGCAGGTTTTACTTTCGGTTTTTTTATTTTCGTTTCAGATCTATGCCGATTTTTTTGGTTATTCTACCATTGCATTAGGCAGCGCAAAATTATTGGGTATTAATATCATGGATAATTTTAAAACACCTTATCTTTCAAAAAGTGTTTCAGAGTTTTGGTCACGCTGGCACATTTCGCTTAGCACTTGGTTTAGAGATTATTTATATATTCCTTTAGGAGGAAATCGTGTAAAAATCCCGAGGTGGAGTATAAATATTTTAATTGTTTTTATGGTGAGTGGGTTATGGCATGGGGCCAATTGGACCTTTGTGTTATGGGGCGCATTGCATGGTTTGATGTTATTATTAGAAAGGTATTTTTCATCGTGGTTTAAATTTGAGATCAAAAAGGAGTGGAGTTTTTTAAATATCTTGTTGGTTTTAAAAACATTTATTATAACCTCTTTTATATGGATCTTTTTTAGAGCAGAAAATTTTCAGAAAGCAAAGGAAATGTTTAATGCTATTTTTAATAATCAGTCAGTTGAGCTTGTTTCTTTAGATGTTTTATACGCACTTTTATTTACCGGTTTAATGATCTTGTTTGATGTGTTTTTGTATAAATCGCGATTTGATTCAAAATTAAATACGTTTAAAGCGCCTTATCGCTGGGCTTTTTATGCAATATTGCTATTTTGTTTGATGACAATGTCGGGAACACAAAAATTTACTTTTATTTATTTTCAGTTTTAATGCTTAAAAAAATAATCATAAAAATTTTAATGTTGGTTAGTGTTTTAACCGGTTTAAATATTGTATATAATTTAACGCAATACAAGCGCGATCTTCTGAATAAATGCGAACAAATTGTTGAGTTAAAGAATAAACAAGATAGTACAGATATTTTCTATTTTGCAGAATCGTCTAATTTTAATGTTAGAGAAACTGATTCGATACAAAATTCAATTTCAGAAATAACCGGTTTTTTCTTTCCTTCATTAAAATTAACTCCTATAAATAAACCTGCAACACACGCCGGGGTTTATAAAATTTGGCTTAAAAATATTGATCTGAAAAAAAATAAGCCAAAAGCTATTGTAGTTACTTTAAATATGCGGTCGTTTGATGCAGCATGGATACATTCAAAACTTGAAACACAATTACAAGAGTCGGTTGTTTTGGTTCAACCATATCCAAATATTTTTAATCGATTTTTACTTTCTCTTCAGGCATTTGATAATAAAACTGACGAACAGCGAGATCAGGATATGCAAAATGATTGGAAAAAAACACAGTTGGTTTTTCCATTTGATTTTAAATATAAAACGGTTAGAGATTGGGATGTTTCTTATGGACAATACGGTTGGGATATGCCTGATGGTTTACCTGAAAAGAACAAGATACTTTTAACTTGTCATTATATAAAAGCATACGCATTTAATTTAAATGAAAACAACCCTCGAGTAAAAGATTTTGATGAGATCGCTGATTGGTGTAATAAAAATAAAATAAATCTATACCTTAATTTACTGGCGGAAAATATAGAATATGCAGATAGTTTGGTTGGCAAAGAATTAGTATTTTTAATGAAACAAAATAGAGATTATTTAGTAAAGCGTTATTCGAAAAATAATTGTGTTGTTGTAGATAATTTAGAAAATGTTAACGGATTAGAATTTACAGATCAAACTTGGACCACCGAACATTATGGCTATAAAGGCCGAATGATAATTGCTAATAATTTAGCGGACTCATTAAAAAAACAATTTTCAAAACAATATAAAAAAGCGTATTAATTATGTTAGACAAGAACGGTATAGCAAAACGAATTGCAAGAGAAGTAAAAGATGGTATGTTTGTAAACCTAGGAATAGGAATTCCTACTTTGGTTGCCAATTATATTCCCGAAGGAATTAATGTTGAATTACAAAGTGAAAATGGAATTTTAGGAATGGGACCTTTTCCTATTGAAGGAGAAGAAGATGCCGATCTTATTAATGCCGGTAAGCAAACTGTAACATTACTTCCGGGAGCATCAATTTTTGACAGTGCAATGAGTTTTGGAATGATACGCTCACAAAAAGTTCATTTAACTATTTTAGGCGCAATGGAAGTGAGTGAGAATGGTGATATTGCGAACTGGAAAATTCCGGGTAAGATGGTAAAAGGAATGGGAGGCGCAATGGATCTTGTTGCAAGTGCAAAAAATATTATTGTTGCTATGCAACAAGTAAATAAAGCGGGTCAGTCAAAATTATTACCTAAATGTGATTTGCCGCTAACTGGTGTAAGATGTGTTAAACGAATTGTGACCGAATTAGGCGTTTACGAAATTGTTCCCGAAGGCGGTTTTAAATTATTAGAACGAGCGCCAGGAATTAGTGTTGACGAAATAAGAAATGCAACTGCCGGAAAACTTATTGTTGACGGTGATATAAAAGAAATGGTTATATAAAGGCGGGAAAATAATTCTAAATGAAATTCGATCTCTCGAAATATTTTTTTTCTGAAGCAACATTAAAAAAACCTAGCGTTATTTTTCTGATTTTTACCATTTTCTTTTCGATTTGGTTTGTTGATTTTTGGCGACCATGGAATCCTGAAAAAAAGCAAAATGGTTTTACCTGGGATGCTGCGCATTATTATAGTTATTTACCTTATAAATTTTGTAATAATAATTCATTTGAGTTTCAAGGAGGATATACTGCTTTTTTAGCAGATGGGCCAAAGGGCAAAATGCCAAAAACTACTTATGGCATGTCAATAATGTACGCTCCTGCTTTTGCATTAGGATATAAGATTGCTTATAATCAAAAAAGTCCTTTAGATGGATTTAGTGAGCCGTTTGCGACTTGTAATTATTGGGGCGGAGTTTTTTATGTGATGCTAGGATTGATCATTTTACGAAACTTTTTAAAGAATTTTTTTAACGAAGTTGTTACGACAATAACACTTATTTGCGTTTTTTTTGGAAGCATGTTGTTTTATTATACATTGTGTAATAATGAAATGACTCACGGTTATTTGTTTTTTCTGTTTACTGCATTTTTAAATCTAACTTATAAATGGCACCAAAAGCCTAAAATAATTATTTCACTATTTCTAGGGATAATAGTTGGTTTAATTTCTTTAATTAGACCAACAGAAATATTGATAGTTTTATTTTTTGTTTTTTGGAATGTTACTTCAATAGCAGAATTTAAAGCTAAGTTTAAATTATTTACGGCAAATTATTTACATATAATAGTTATGGCAGTAATTGCTTTTTTATTATGGGTGCCGCAGTTTATATTTTGGAAAGAATACACTGGCAGTTATTTATATTTTTCCTATCCTGGCGAACGTTTTTTTTGGAACGACCCGCAAATTGTTAATGTTTTATTTAGCTACCGTAAGGGATGGTTTACCTATACGCCGGTCATTCTAATTGCTTTTTTAGGTTTTTTCTTTTTCAAAAAAAAATTTCCTGTTTCTAAATGGGTATTTATTTCTTTAACTTGTTTATTTATTTATATTTTAAGTTGCTGGTGGGATTGGTTTTTTGGAGGATGTTTTGGTGCCAGGGGATTTTGTCAGCACATTGCTTTTTTAGCAATACCAATTGCCTTTTTTATCGATTCTGTTTTCTTTTCTGAAAAGAAATTTATTTTCAAACCTCTTTTAATTTTAGTAAGTACTATTTTTATTATTCTATGTGTTTGTTTAAATATTGGTCAAACCTATCAGTATACGAAAAATTATATTCACTTTAATGCAATGAACAGTAAAGTATACTGGGAAAATTTTAGAAAATTTAAAACAATAGATGAGGATTTTTATTGGAAAAATCTTACATCGCCCGATTATGGAAAATTAATGAGTGGAGAAGATCGTGATCAATAAAAAACTACTAATAATTATTCCGTGTTATAACGAGCAAGACAATGTTGTCTTGTTGAACGAACAAATACAAAAATTACAGATACAAAACTGTAGCATCACAGCATTATTTATTAATGATCATTCAAGTGATAATACTCGCGTTAAGTTGGAAGAAATTGGTGCTAATTTTTTAGATAACCCTATTAATTTGGGAATTGGTGGAACTGTGCAGTTGGGCTTAATGTATGCTTACGAAAACGGATTTGATTATGCAGTACAAATGGATGGTGACGGCCAGCACCCCCCAGCCGAATTACATAAAATTATTTTACCGTTAATGAATAATGAGGGAGACGTAATAATTGGTTCGCGATTTATTGATAAGGAAGGTTTTCAATCATCTGCCTTACGAAGATTTGGAATTGATTTCTTTTCTAATTTAAATAAATTTCTTGTTGGAATTTCAATTAAAGATTCTACTTCTGGCTTTCGTGCCTACAATAGAAAAGCCATCTCTGAATTAATTAATTATTACCCCGATGAATATCCTGAGCCAGAGGCAATAGTGTATTTGGTGCATAAGGGATTAAATATAAAGGAGGTTTCTGTGCTAATGCATGAGCGCGTTGCAGGAGTTTCGTCAATTAGAAGATTTAGCAGTATTTATTACATGATAAAAGTAACCTTAAACACAGTTTTTTTACATTTAAAAATGAAATCGAATGGATAAAATTCAAATCATTGCAATTATTGCCGTTCTATTTTTTATAGGATTAATTGCCCTATTTATAATGAAAGGAAAATTAAGGACAGAGTATTCCATTATCTGGATATTAATGGGCTTTATTTTTTTGGTTTTTTCTATATGGAGACAAAGTTTGGATCTACTCGCTAAATTTTTTGGCGTATATTATGCACCGGCATTGATCTTTATTTTTTTCTTTTTTATGATCTTTATTTTTTTAATTCACTTATCTGTTGTTAATTCAAAACAACACGAGCAAATAAAAAAATTGGCCCAAGAGATAGCTCTGCTTAAGGAAAGGTTTTCTGATAAAAATTAAAGTTAACCTGTCTTAAATTTTAATTCGTTTGCATAAGTATTTCCGTAATTTTTTTATTTTTTGAGTACTGATTTTAATTTTGGTGTAGTTAAAAAAAACTTTGCTCTTTGAAGAAACATTCCTGTTTAATTTTTTGAGATAAAATTTTTTTCGATTAACAGTTGGTTGGCTAACAAAGATTTTCAGGCAAGTAAGTTTGCTGGGTTCAATTAAATAAACTTTAATGAAAACAGGTAACGAGTGTTATTAGAAAAGACATTAGTGTTAATTTCGATGTTTAGGAGTAAAAATCGATATTAATAATTGAATTTGTCTTTTATTTTATTGATGGGTTTTTCAAGGATATTATTAATTATCGTTGCAAGTGTAAAGCAAATTAAAAAATAAAAGAACCAGGCAGTTTTTTTATTAGCAGTATGTATTTCGGTATATTTTGTAAAAACGTCCCAAAAAAAAGTAGGTATAAATAAGTGAATAAGGTATACTCCGTATGATATTTTTCCTATATGATTTGAAAATTTGTTTGTGAGAAGGAATTCTGATATGCCAGAGAATCCGTTTACCGAGGCAACTGCAACAAAAAGGGCACTTACAATTGAAAACAAGTATTCATCAAATAATGCATGAAAGGTTAAATTATTTTTAATGTAAGTGAAATAATAAAATAGAAATGCATAAATAATAAGTGCAACATATCCATAGACTGGTTTAAAAAAATTATAATAAAATACAATATTTTTTTGTTTTATTAGTGCTAATATAGCACCAAGAACAAGTGGCAATAGTAGATTTGGCGTAAAATAGGCTCCCAACATCCAATCTTCCGGACGGTCAATTAAACACCACATTCTTGATAAAAAGGAAATTATAATTATAGAAGTAAAAAAACTCATTAAGTGTTTTTTAGGCACTATAAAAATGAGTAATGGCCAAAAAATATAAAATTGTTCTTCAACTGCTAAGGACCAAAAGTGATTGAAATGCCCTACATATTCGTTGGTTATTCCTTGGTAAATGTTTGAAGTATATGTTAAAAGCCAAAGGAATATCTCCCTCGTTTTTGGATAATTGATGTAATAAAGAAAAAATATAAGAAAATAATATATTGGAAATATTCTAAAAAATCTTCTGATATAGAAAGTTTTTAATGCGCCGGCAATAGTTGTTTGTTTATTTTCGATTGCTTCTTTTTGATTTAGGAGTATGTTTGTAATTAAAAAACCACTTAGAACAAAAAATAAAATTACGCCATGACCCCAAGGTGTATTTTTTACTATTGGATTATATGCATCCCATGCTATCCAATGCCCTATAAGAACTGAAACAACAGCATAAAATCTAAGGCCGTCAATTTGAATTTTGTACTTCATTACTTTTCTAAAGTTTTAAAACCACCCTTTTTTCTTTTTACTACTACTACCGCCTAGGCCTAAAACACCAAGTAAGCCACGAGCAACTTCTTTCATTACGGTTCGGCCTATTTGTCTAAGCATCGTGTTTTCAGAAGCTTTTTCAAAAACAGTTTTTTCTTCTTTCTGTTTTGATCTTGGTTTTTCAACGCTTTTGATATGCCACTCAAATCTCCTTTTAGATCCATTAATAAAACGGGGATACCGGCATTGCACATGTTTTCTGCAATAATTTGCAAAGTAACTGTTTTGCCTTTGCTTGTGGCGCCGGCAATTAAACCATGTCGGTTTAAAGTTTTTAAAGGTATTTTAATTTGAACTTCTTTTTGCGGTTCATTTTCAAATATTGCCGCTCCAATTGTAATAGCATCTCCGGATGTGGCATAACCATTAATTAATTGTTCCTTAAAATTTTCAATTTTCCCCATAAAAAAAGCCTTACCGTAAAGGTAAGGCTTTTAAATAATTTTTATTTTTTTTATTTCATTAAAGTCACATGTCCGGTTTTGTTGTGGATCTTACCGTCAATATCTTTATATCTTAATTTATAAACATAAACGTCTTGTTTTAAAG
>JBEIEI010000056.1:0-13819 GCA_040382975.1 Flavobacteriales bacterium | reverse complement strand
CTAATATTTTATAAAATAATTTCAAAAAATTGATTTTAGCTAAACAAAGATAATTAATAATAGAGCCTTAAAAATAAAACCAACGTAAGTAACTAACAACTTATTGTTTTTAAACTATGTTAAATACTGTTATGTAAAAAAAGCTTACGAGCTTAATCCCTCTTCCTGCATTGCTACCTCTGGGCGCATTTGCGGGAAGAACAACACCTCTTGTATGGCAGCATTGTTAGTTAAAAGCATTGTTAAACGATCAATTCCTATTCCAATACCTGCAGTTGGCGGCATACCATATTCTAGCGCTCGTAAAAAATCGTGATCGATAAACATCGCTTCATCATCTCCTCTTTCTTGTAATTTTAATTGCTCTTCAAAACGCTCGCGTTGATCAATAGGATCATTTAACTCGCTATAAGCATTGGCAATTTCTTTTCCGTTTATCATTAATTCAAAACGTTCTACTAAGCCTTCGTGTGTACGGTGCTTTTTAGTAAGCGGACTCATCTCCACCGGGTAATCGGTTATAAATGTTGGTTGTATATAGTTTCCTTCACACTTCTCGCCAAAGATCTCATCTACTAATTTTCCTTTGCCGGCATGTGCTTCAACATGAATATTTAATTGTTTACACACGTCGCGCAATTGTCCTTCGTCCATACCACTAATATCAAAGCCTGTAAATTCTTTTATGGCCTCATACATAGTAACACGTTTAAATGGCGCTTTAAAATCTATTTGTTTATCTCCAACAGCAATTTCGGTTTTACCATATAGATCTAATACAATTTTTTCAAGCATTTGCTCGGTAAAATTCATCATCCAATTGTAATCCTTGTAAGCAATATAAAACTCTAACACTGTAAACTCAGGGTTATGTGTTCTATCCATTCCCTCATTTCTAAAGTCTTTTGCAAACTCAAATACACCATCAAAACCACCAACGATCAAACGTTTTAAAAATAATTCGTTGGCGATACGTAAATACAAAGGCATGTTTAATGCATTGTGATGCGTAACAAAAGGACGAGCGGTTGCACCACCCGGAATGCTTTGAAGTATTGGCGTTTCAACCTCTAATGCACCAGAGTTTATTAAAGTTTGACGAATTGAGTTGATGATTTGAGAACGCTTTTTAAAAGTTTCACGCACTTGCGGGTTGATGATAAGATCAACATAACGCTGACGGTATCTGAACTCGGGATCACTTACCTCGTCAAAAGAATTTCCGGACTCGTCGGTTTTAACTATTGGCAAAGGCTTTAAAGCTTTGCTTAACATTTTTAAAGTAGTGACGTGTATGGAGATCTCGCCGGTTTTTGTAGTAAATACATAACCACTTACTCCAATAATATCACCAATGTCCATTAATTTTTTCCAAACAACATCGTATAATGTTTTATCCTCGCCTGGGCAAATATCATCTTTACGAATATAAACTTGTATACGCCCTGTAGCATCTTGAATAACCGCAAAACAGGCCTTACCCATATCGCGCACACTCATAATTCTGCCTGCTATAGAAATATCTTTATAATTTAATTTATCACGATCGTAATTTTCCTTTATATCTAATGCGGTAACATTTACTTTAAATTCTTCAGCAGGATACGGATCTATCCCTAAGGCTCTTAAATCAACTAATTTTTGTCTTCTTTGTAATTCCTGTTCACTGTGGTGTATCGACATACTTCTATTATTTTTTTGAGTACGTAAAAATACATTTTTATATTAATTCATTGAAAATAGGTTGTGAGCACAAATGATCACGGTAAATTTTAAATGATCCTATTTTTATGCTTCGTGGAATTTTTAAGGGGGCAAAATCTGTTTTTATAAAAATTTTAACCAATTAATTATCAGTAATTTACCAAAAAATCCTGAATTTTAACAGATTTTTTGTTTAATGATTTGCCGTAATGATTAAACATTTAATACATTTGTTTAAGATTAATGCAAAAACATTAAACAAACTGTAAATTACAATTAATATTTATAAAAATGACAGCAATTGAATTTAACACCAGAATAATGAACGAAAAAAGTTCATTAAAAAACTTTGCGCTAAGTTTAACCCGCAATAATGAGGATGCTTTAGATCTTTTGCAAGACACTTATGTAAAAGCTATTTCGTACCGCACAAAATTTGAAGACAGTACAAATTTAAAAGCATGGTTGTTTACCATCATGAAAAACACATTTATTAATGCTTACCGCAGAAATGTAAAAACAAGAGCTTTAATAGTTAAAGGAGATGACATAGCATTAAACCGTGCGTTTAAACAAAACAGCTATGACCATAGCGAAAGCAGATTGAACGCAAAAGAGATCATTCAACATATTGAAAAATTAGAAGATGATTATAAAGTACCGTTTACGCGTTATTATAATGGCTATAAATATGAAGAAATTGCGCAAGAATTAAAATTACCATTAGGAACTGTTAAAAGTAGAATATTTATTGCTCGCAAAACATTAATGGAAGCATTAAAACACTACAGAAATTAATAAAATAATTTAATTTACTTTGCTACAATTAAACCCTTCAATTAAAGAAGGGTTTTTTAATTATGGATGAACTAACAATTTTTTGGTTTAGAAGAGACCTCCGTCTGCAAGATAATGCAGGCCTATATTACGCATTACGCGAAAACAAAAATATATTACCCATTTTTATTTTTGACAAAACGATTTTAAATCAGCTTGAAGATAAATCTGACAGGCGCGTTGATTTTATTCACCAGGCAGTAGACTCAATTAATAAAGAACTCAAATCAATAGATTCTTCGCTTCAAACATTTTACGATACACCTTTGGAGGTTTTTAAAAAATTAATAAACGATCATAAAATAAAGAACGTTTATGCCAATCACGATTATGAGCCCTATGCAAATGAACGCGATGAAGAAATAAAAAAAATATTAGAATCATATAATATTGCTTTTAAAACATATAAGGACCAATGTGTTTTCGAAAAAAATGAAGTAACAAAAGACGACGGAAAGCCCTACACCGTATTTACACCATACAGCAATAAATGGAAAAAAAAGTTAACCGGTTTTTATTATAAAGCTTACCCAACAAAAAAATATTTTAAAAACTTCGCTAAAGTAAAAAGCGAAGAAGTGTCCGAGTTAAAACATATGGGTTTTAAAAAAACAGATATAGTTTTAGATAAAAAAATAACGGTTAGCAACTTATTGCTTCAAAAATATAAAGACCAACGAGATTACCCGGCAATAGAAGGCACAAGCAAACTAAGTGTTTACTTACGTTTTGGCGTTATTAGTATAAGAAGTTTAGTTGAAAAAAGTTTGCCACAAAGCGAAACTTGGCTAAACGAATTAATTTGGCGTGATTTTTATATGATGATCCTTTGGCATTTTCCACACGCTGCCAAAAATTCGTTTAAAAAACAGTATGATCTAATCCCTTGGAGCAATAACGAAGAAAACTTTAATAAGTGGTGTGAGGGTAATACCGGTTTTCCAATTGTTGATGCAGGCATGCGAGAGTTAAATGCAACAGGCTTTATGCACAACCGAGTTAGAATGATCGTAAGTAGTTTTTTAATCAAAGATCTTTTAATTGATTGGCGATGGGGCGAAGCGTACTTTGCGCAAAAATTAAATGATTTTGACCTCAGCGCCAATAATGGCGGCTGGCAGTGGGCGGCGGGCAGCGGCTGCGATGCGGCACCTTATTTTCGAGTATTTAATCCAACCGAACAACAAAAAAAATTCGATCCAAAATTTGAATACATAAAAAAATGGATACCCGAATTTGGCACATCAAAATATGCTTTTCCAATTGTAGATCATGCAAAAGCACGATTAACAGTTATAGCCCTTTACAAAAAAGTACTTACAGAAAGCAAACAGATGGAATTGTTTTAGGGGGAAAATTATCGCACCAATTTTATTATGTGCAATTTATCCATCACCCAAATAATTGGGTAAGTAGGGTCAACTTCCCACCACTTAGCGGCAAAGTTTGGTTTTGCACCGGCTTGATGATGATTGTTTTGAAATAATTCACCCATCAATAAAAAATCTATAAACAGTGTGTTACGTGATTTATCAGGACAATCAAAATTACGGTATCCGTATTTATGTCCGGCCCAATTTACAATAGCACCTTGAATTGGTCCAATGAAAAAATGGATAGGTAATAACAAGAACATCCACCAATGAGTTGCAAAGGCAACATAAAATGCGAAATAAGCTATGCCAAAAGCAATACGCGTGATCCAATTGTCGGCAATTTTATCGATCACCGGATATTCAGGAAAATTACGATCAAATTTTTCTTCAACAACCACGCGTTTATTTAATACATCATTATAAATTTGACGTGTATGCATCATCATGTGGTAAGCATCTTTAAAAAAATGAGGTGTGTGAGGATCTTTTTCAGTATCGCTATAGGCATGGTGCATTCTATGCAAAATTGCATATGCGCGCGCATTCAAGTAAGATGAACCTTGAGCCATCCAGGCAAAAATGTAAAAGAATTTTTCCCAGAATTTATTCATCGTAAACATTTTGTGTGCGGAATAACGATGTAAAAAAAACGTTTGACCAAAAAGAGAAAGGTACCAGTGTAGAATTAAAAATATTAAAATTATCATGTATTAATGTGTGTTAGTTGGTTTGCAATATCAGTATATATTTCCAATAATTTAGTTAAAGCCTACCTTATTCCAATCATAAACAGTTAATACTATTAATTGTTTTGTTTTTTGATTAAATAACGATAAAAAAACAAAAACCCTTTACTTAGTGTAAAGGGTTTTTAATAATTCTTGTTTAATTTTTAACCATTTAAAGCTTCAGCTCCACCAACTATCTCTAGGATCTCTTTGGTAATGGCGGCCTGACGGGCTTTATTGTAGGTAATTTTTAATTCTTTTTGCATTGCTTGTGCGTTATCTGTTGCCTTGTGCATTGCTGTCATACGTGCACCATGCTCACTAGCTACAGAATCTAACATCGCTTTAAAAAATTGTGTTTTAACAGAGCGAGGTATTAATTCGTTAATAATATTTTCTTGATCAGGTTCAAAAATATAATCTGCCTTAGCTGAAGATGAACTTTCAGATTTAGTAGCTACTAAAGGTAATAATTGTTCTTCGGTAGCAACTTGTACAGCTGCATTCTTAAATTGATTGTAAACTAAAACCACTTTATCAAATTGCTTATTTAAAAAAGAATCCATGATCTTTTCTGCAGCAACTGAAGTTTTAGCGAAGTTTAATTTTTCAAACAAATCACTCGTATGACCCGGCAAGTCAGTTCCGTGAGTGTTATAAACAGTGTGTTTAAAAGCATCCTGCACTTTTTTACCGATAGCTAAAACTGTAATGTTGTAGCCGGCATAATCATTCTTAATTAGCTGATTTGTTTTTTTAATGATATTAGAATTAAATGCACCAGCCAAACCTCTGTTTGATGAAATAGGAATTATCAATAAATTTTTTCCACCGGTATTACGAGCATAAACGTTTTCGCTTGCATCAACACTTGCGCTAACATTTTCCAAAAGCTCTTTTAACTTATTTGCATAAGGACGAATTTGGGTAATAGCATCTTGAGCACGCTTTAATTTAGCAGCGCTTACCATTTTCATGGCGCTGGTAATTTGCATGGTTGAACCAACCGATACTATTCTATTTCTGACTTCCTTTAAACTAGGCATTTTTAGAAATTTTAAATGTTAGATTTTAAATTTTGAATTGCTAAACAAACTAATTTAAAATTTATAATTTATAATTTGACATTTCTTTAATTATACTTTGCTGTTAATTCTTTTGCGCAAGCTTCTAAAGTATTTGTGATCTCATCAGTGTATTTTCCTGCTTTAAGATCGTTTAATACATTTTTATGTTTGCGTTCTAAAGCATCTAAATAATCTTTTTCAAACTCACGAACTTTATTTACCGGAACTGTTCTTAATAAATTTTTAGTTCCTAAATAAATAATAGCAATTTGTTGCTCAACACGGAATGGAGAGAACTGCCCTTGCTTTAATATTTCGGTGTTACGTGAACCTTTATCTAATACAGATTTTGTTGCAGCATCTAGGTCAGAACCGAACTTAGAGAATGCCTCTAACTCACGGAATTGTGCCTGATCTAATTTTAAAGTACCGGCAACTTTTTTCATTGATTTAATTTGAGCATTACCTCCAACACGTGATACAGAAATACCTACGTTAATTGCAGGACGAATACCTGAGTTAAATAAATTTGACTCTAAGAAAATTTGTCCGTCGGTAATAGAAATTACGTTTGTTGGAATGTATGCAGAAACGTCACCAGCTTGAGTTTCGATAATTGGTAAAGCCGTTAATGAACCACCACCTTTTACTAAATGTTTAATAGAAGCTGGAAGATCGTTCATGCTTTGAGCAATTGCATCATTAGCATTGATCTTTGCTGCACGCTCAAGTAATCTACTGTGTAAGTAGAATACGTCACCAGGGTATGCTTCACGTCCCGGTGGACGACGTAATAATAATGAAACCTCACGGTAAGCAACAGCTTGTTTAGAAAGGTCATCAAAAACGATCAAAGCCGGACGACCGGTATCTCTAAAAAATTCACCAATTGCAGCACCTGCAAATGGAGCGTAAAATTGTAATGGAGATGGATCTGCAGCACTTGCAGCAACAATTACCGTGTATGGCATTGCACCATTCTCTTCAAGAACACGCACAACGTTTGCAACAGTAGAAGCTTTTTGTCCAATTGCTACATATATACAAAATACAGGCTTTCCTGCTTCGTAAAATTCTTTTTGATTAATGATCGTATCGATACAAACTGCAGTTTTACCAATTTGACGATCACCAATAACTAACTCACGCTGACCACGGCCAATTGGAATCATCGCATCAATAGCTTTGATGCCTGTTTGTAAAGGCTCAGTAACCGGTTGACGGTAAATAACCCCAGGCGCTTTACGCTCTAATGGCATTTCGTAAGTAACACCTGTAATAGGCCCTTTTCCATCAATTGGATTTCCTAAAGTATCAACAACACGACCTAACATTCCTTCTCCAACTTTTAGAGAAGCAATACGACCAGTACGTTTTACAGGACTGCCTTCGCTGATTCCTGCACTTGGCCCTAATAATACGGCACCAACGTTATCTTCTTCAAGATTTAATACAATTGCTTGTAATCCTGTTTCAAATTCAATTAACTCACCAGATTGAACTTTAGATAAACCGTAGATACGAGCAATACCATCACCCACTTGTAATACAGTTCCTACTTCTTCTAATTCAGCTTCGCTTTTGAAGCCGCTTAATTGTTGTCTTAAAATTGCAGATACTTCTGCCGGTTTTATTTCAGCCATTTTATTTGGAATTCAATTATTAATTATTGCTAGGTATATATTTATTACTTAATAAATTCTTTCTTAGATCATTTAGTTTACGCTTTACACTTTGGTCTAGTTGCTTATCGCTAATTGATAAAACAAATCCACCTAAAATTTCAGCATCTACTTTTTCAACCAATTCAACTTCTCCTGCACCTGCAGATTGTATTACAATTTCTAACACACGGCTTTTTAAATTAGAATCTAAACCGGTGGCTGTTGTAATAACCGCAGTGGTAATGTGCTTTGTAGCTTTAAATTGCTCATCATAAGCTACTGCGATCTCGGGAATATAAGATTCGCGTCGCTTGTTTGATAACAAGGTTAAAAATGATAATGATAATTTTGAGATCTTACCGCCAAAAACAGCATTAAGAACTTCAACTTTTTTATCTGTTTTAACGATAGGGCTATTTAGTAAAACAACAAAATCGTGATTTTCATCACAAACCTGTTTTACAGTTTTCATGTCTTTTCTGGTTTCCTCTAACTGTTTGTGCTCAACAGAAAGATCGATCAGAGACTTTGCATATCTTGAGGCAACTATCATTCTTAGTTCAAGTTAACGTCTTTCATTAAATTATTTACAAGTGCCTTTTGTTTTTCATCAGAAGACAATTCACTGCGTAATATTTTTTCGGCAATTTCAATTGACAATGTAGCTACTTGATTTTTTAAATCGGTAACAGCTGCATTTTTTTCATTAATTATTTGCTCTCTTGCTGCAGACATAATTCTATCGGCGTCTTTTTGAGCTTTTGATTTTGCCTCGTTAATAATTGCATCTTTAGCATCACGCGCTTCTTTAATTAATGCATCGCGCTCGTTACGCGCTTCTGCCAATATTTTTTCATTATTTGATTTTAACTCGCGCATATCGTTTAGTGCGCTTTCGGCACTAGCAAGGGCTTTTTCAATTCCCTCTTCGCGCGTTTTAATTGCGGTTAAAATTGGTTTCCAGGCGTACTTCCCTAACAATACCAATAATAATATAAATGTGATGGTTGTCCAAAAAATTAACCCAATTCCTGGCTCAATTAAACTTGCTAAAATAAATAAGCTATTCATCTGTCTAAATTGTTTGTTTTTTAATTGTCATATGGTATAGCCTGTTTAGTCATTGGTGTTTTTCTTTTGATAAACATGGCTATTTCACATCTTATATTTTTATACTTTTTTTATTCGTAACTAATAATCAAAGCCAACACCAACCGTGTTGGCTTTGATAGTTTCAATAAAATTACTTGCAAATTAATGCAACTACCACACCGAAAAGAGCAACACCCTCAACAAGGGCAGCTGCAATTAACATTGTTGTTGTAATTTTTCCTGATGCTTCTGGTTGACGTGCAATGGCATCCATTGCATGTGCACCAATTTGTCCTACACCGATACCAGCGCCTATTACGGCTAAACCTGCTCCGATTGCTGCGATACTTCCTGTCATTTTTTGGTTTTTTTTGTTGTTAAATAAAAAATCTTAATTAGTGTTTTGCTATTGCATGCTCATCATCTGAATTATGGGCTCCGTCATCATGAGGCACTGCAACCGCAGCACCAATAAATAAAGAGCTTAGCATAGTAAAAATATACGCTTGCAAAAAGGCTACTAATACTTCTAAAATATCTATAAATAACGAAAATGCCACCGAAACCGGTGCAATGTAAATACTCTTAAAAATAAAAATTAAACCTACTAACGAGATAATAATAATGTGCCCCGCTGCAATGTTAGCAAACAAACGAATCATTAATGCAAATGGTTTTGTTAATATACCAAACACCTCTATTGGAATTAAAATTGGCCATATAGCTTTTGGTGCATGTGGCAAAAAAATGTGCGACCAGTAATGTTTATTACCATTAATATTAGTAATTACAAACGTAAAAATAGAGAGTACTAATGTAAAAGCAATATTGCCAGTTAAATTGGCGCTAAAGGGAATTAATCCCATGACGTTATTGATTAATATTAAAAAGAAAACCGTTAATAAGTAGGGAACAAATTTTTCTGACTTAGGCCCGATGTTTTCTTTGGCTAGATCGTCACGTACAAAAACAACCAACGGTTCTAAAAAAGATTGTTTGCCTTTAGGCGCAGAGGTAATACCCTGTTTTTTATACGCCCTAGCAACTGAGGTAAACAATAAAAACAAAATAATTGCAGAAAGAAATAGTTGCGCTACGTTTTTTGTGATTGAAAAATCATAAATACTTTCCGCAGCGTCTGCTGACTTAATTTCTTCGTCAACAATACGATACCCATTATAGTCAGAATGACCATGGTTAAATTTAGCCGAAGAGAATACTTGCAAACCTTTTGTAGAAGAATAAAGTATTACCGGTAACGGAATCGCCACCGCATCTTCGCCATCGCCAAATAAGTGCCAAGAATGAGCATCTAAAATATGTTCAAAGGCAACAGCAGCAATATCAACAGGTGCATTCGGGTCGTGTTCTTTTACGGCATGAGCCGCAGAATGATGCCCATCAACAAGAACGGCCTGAGTTTCTTGTAAAGAATGCTCAACGGGCTCAGAAGCGTTTAATTTTAAGGAAAATGCGAGGAAAATGGCAAATATCACAAAACAGATACTTGAAAATCTCTTGTATGTGCTAATTTCACTGGTCATTATGTATGTTTGAGTTTTAAAAGCTTTAAATTCGGGTGCAAATGTATGGGTTTTTTAATCAAAAACAACAAAATTTTAGATAAAATTTTGTTGTTTAGCATCAATTTTTAGGTGATTTTTGTCTTGTCTTACCAAAAATCTGCATTAATAGTTTTTAGTAGCTAAATTTGTCCTAAATTTCATGATTATTAAATTACTATGAACTACTGGTTAATAAAATCCGAACCCTTTAAATATAGCTGGGAAACTTTTAAAAAAGACAAAAAAACAGGTTGGGATGGCGTGCGCAATTATGCTGCCAGAAACAATTTACGTGATATGAAAAAGGGGGACCTGGCATTTTTTTACCATAGTAACGAAGGCCTAGAAATTGTTGGTATTGCTAAAGTGGTTAAAGAACATTACCAAGACCCTACAACAGAAGAAACTGCCTGGGTGGCTGTTGATTTTTCGCCTTACAAAGATTTTAAAAAACCGGTTAGTCTTGAAGTATTAAAAAAAGACCCATTCTTCCACAACATGGATCTGATAAGACTTGCGCGCCTAAGTGTTGGCAAAGTTACAGAAACAGAATTTTTTAAGATCTGTGATATTGGTGGGGTAACTTTAAAATAATCAAACTCTTAAATCTCAAGGTTGTTTTCTTTATAGGTTGCCAGTATCTTTGAAAAATTTTCAAATGGCAGATCGTTATCCCATATGTAAGAATTAAAAGCCAGTCCGTAAAAGCCCAATTCTGCAGCTTTTGCAATTATTTGAGGGGATGTTCCTCCGCGTGCCACAAAGCGCTTTCCGCTGTTTTTAATGGCTGCTTTTATTCCACCCTCATAAAAGCCACTATAAAACTCACCGGTAAAACTATTAAACATGGTGCCAATTAAGATGTAATCAAAAGTATATTCTTCTTTATCATACATTTGCTGAAGACGTGAATAAGATCGACTTTTAGAAGTTTTGCCAAACTTAAATTTTGAGCGCTGTCTAACAAAAAAATATTTCCACTTTTTTGATAAATGCGTGCTTGTTAAGTGAATACCCTTCAAATCAAACTTAAGTGCCAGCGGGTGGTGTGAGTGTATTACAATATACTTATGAAAATGCTCCGGAATTTCATTTAAATACTCTGTCATTTGTCTGGTAGAGTATTTTGGTTTTCGCAAATGTAAATTGGTTAATCCACATTCAAACATTTTAGTTATCACACTTATTTCATCAGGCACCTCTTTAGAAGATGTTATTACAAATAATTTCATATAGAGGCGTTAAACATTTTTATTAAAAACACTTACTAATTTCCGTTAATAAAAATACATTTTTTTCTAATGCATTACCAATTACAAGCATATTTGCTCCCGAATTAATTACCTGCTTCACTTTTATAACTGAATCCAAGCCTCCTCCAACGATTATTGGCAATACTACTTCCTTTTTTACACTTTTTATCAGAGGCGAGGTTATGGTTTTTTTTGCGCCGCTTCCTGCTTCTAAATAAATGGCTTTAAAACCCAATTGCTCGGCCGCTAACGCGGTATTAATAACTTCAGCTTTATTTTTTGGGTCTAATGGTAATGTATTAGTTACTTTTTGGGTTGTTGATAGTGCACCACCATCTATTAATAAATACGCTGTTGGCAAATAGGGCAGCTTCATTTTTTTTATGATCGGTGCTGCAGTAATATGTTTACTAATAAGGTAATCAGGATTTCTGCCTGATAATAAACTAAGCAATAATAACCCATCTGCAGCCTTAGATAATTGAGTTTCGTTTCCTGGAAAGAGAATTACAGGGATATTAGAGATCTTTTTTATGGCGCGAATTGTTTTATTTACATCGCCAGTTTCTATTTTACTTCCTCCAACCAAAAAACAAGCGGTTTTACTTTTATTTGCAAGATGAATTAACGCCGGATCAAATTTATCAGGATCGATAAGTACTGCCAATAAAGGCTTTTTTGAAGCATTAAGCTTTTTTATAAGTTCTTTAAAGTTCATTTAAAACGTATACCAATTTATACCCATCCAAATTTTCACTTCTTAATTTGTAACGTTTTTTAAAACTTCCAATATCAATTTTACCAAAAATATCATCGCCATCAAAATCTTCAATAAATAAATTTTTTATAAAATCAACTTCTTTCAATCCGTATACTTTATACAAAGCTTCTTTTGCGCCCCAAATAGTTATTAATCGTTCAATATGATCTCTGGCAAATGTTAGTTCCGCTGGGTTTAAAAATTTATGTTGGATCTTTTTTACTTTATCACGCATTAACTCAATATCAATACCCGTGTTTTGGTTTTGATCAATAATGATCGCTAATTTATCGTGTGAGTGCGAAATTGAAATATGTTCTGTTCTTCCCTTTAAAAAAGGTTTATTAGCGGATGTATATGCAAGCTCAAATTCATTTGTTTTCAATAACTCACCCAGTAAAAAAAGACTGCCGGCCTTCTCCAGATCGCGTTTTAACAAATTTAAATGCTCTTGCCCAAAAACTTTAAGGTCTAAAATTCCTATAGAGATGGTTGGGCTTATTTTTCTTATGTTAATCACAAATAATTAGTTGAGAATTACAAACTTATGACTTATCTTTGTATTCCTTAAAAATAAATAATTAAAAACATAAATAACATGTCAGTTACAGCAACAAAGTACCTACAAAGCAAAGTTAAAGATATGTCTTTAGCTGAGTGGGGTCGTAAAGAAATTAAATTAGCCGAGGAAGAAATGCCGGGCTTAATGTCACTTCGTAAAGAATACGGTGCAAGCCAACCATTAAAAGGTGCTCGCATTGCAGGTTGTTTGCATATGACCATTCAAACAGCAGTATTAATTGAAACGCTTACAGCTTTAGGTGCAGAAGTTACCTGGAGTTCATGTAATATTTTCTCAACTCAAGATCATGCAGCAGCAGCAATTGCAGCAGCAGGTATTCAGGTTTATGCCTGGAAAGGTATGACCGCAGAAGAGTTTG
Organism: Flavobacteriales bacterium; assembly: GCA_040382975.1. Lineage (GTDB taxonomy): Bacteria > Bacteroidota > Bacteroidia > B-17B0 > Aurantibacillaceae > Aurantibacillus. The sequence continues at coordinate 832 of JBEIEI010000056.1, read as the reverse complement.
ACTGGTGTATCGAACAAACTTTATGGTTTGGTGAAAGTCGTCAGCCTTTAAACATGATCTTAGATGATGGTGGTGATTTAACCAACATGGTATTTGATCAATACCCTGAGTTAGCTGCAGGTATTAGAGGTTTATCTGAAGAAACTACTACAGGCGTTCACCGTTTATATGAGCGTATGGCTAAAGGTACTTTATTGTTACCTGCTATTAACGTTAACGACTCGGTTACTAAATCTAAATTTGATAATAAATACGGTTGTCGTGAGTCGTTAGTTGATGCTATTCGTAGAGCTACAGACGTTATGATGGCAGGTAAAGTTGCAGTTGTTGCAGGTTATGGTGATGTTGGAAAAGGTTCTGCTCAATCATTATCTTCTCAAGGTGTTCGTGTTATTGTTACAGAAATTGATCCTATTTGTGCTTTACAAGCTGCAATGGATGGATACGCTGTTCAAAAAATGGATAACGCTGTAAAAGTTGCAGATATTATTGTTACTACAACTGGTAATAAAGATATCGTTGTTGGTCGTCATTTTGAATCAATGAAACATGGTGCTATCGTTTGTAACATTGGCCACTTTGATACTGAAATTGATATGGCTTGGTTAAATAAAACTTATGGTGCATCAAAAGACACTATCAAACCACAAGTTGATAAATACACCATCAATGGCAAAGACATTATTGTTTTAGCTGAAGGTCGTTTAGTTAACTTAGGTTGTGCTACCGGTCACCCAAGTTTTGTAATGAGTAACTCATTTACTAACCAAACTTTAGCGCAATTAGAATTATGGACAAACACTGCTGCTTATGAGAAAAAAGTATACGTGTT
>JBEIEI010000055.1:0-13829 GCA_040382975.1 Flavobacteriales bacterium | reverse complement strand
TAGAAAAAATCTGGTTGTTATAATAGCCTGGTGTTGTTCCGCTTTGCGAACGAGTAAACATGGGATCGATGGTGTACCAATTAAAACGCGCGCGGTTTAAGCCGGTGGAGGTAGAATTGGATGTTACAGCCTCAGGAAACAAACTTGGAATACCTTGAGGGATACTGGCTAAAAACCAACCTTGTGGATTTCTTACATCTATTAATGAAATAGAACCTTCAAAATCATCTATATAAGAATTTCCACTTTTACCGATTGCCTTGGCATTACCCGGAAATAATTTTGCAAACTCACCACGTGTTGAGATGGTACTCATTTCTTTTGTACTATAGAATGGCAACTTATCTAATAAACGCGTTAAGAACGGCGCGTCGGTTTTATAATTAAAATCTAAGCCCGCTACAATGTTACTTACAGGCTCATCGCCAATACTAACCTTTTGCGTAATGGGTCTTTCGTTAAAGCGTAAGATCGTACTTCCTAAAGTTAAATTCCTACCGGCCTTATAATCTAAACGAGTGCCCCATAAACTTTTTTGTTGCACGTTAAAGAGTGAATTACTTTCTAACGACACTTTTACCTGAGCGCCGGAATTTAAGATTCCCTCGTTAATGATCTTTACTCTACCCAATGTATAATCTACGGTGTAATCTGTATTTTCAACTAAGGCCACGCCATTTGCTGTAACAACTACGGCACCTTGTGGAATATTTAAAGCATTTAAAGCAATTTCTGATCCTGAAGCGGAGCGATAGGTTCCTTTAATCTTATAACGATTTTTATTTTGAATGAATGCGGCGGCCGTTTTTGTTGAGTCATATAACTCATTAAAAATATATTTATTAGCTCCCGGAAAATCAGCAAATTGATCGAATTTTTCAGCGAGACTTCTGCCAAATGGCTCTATGGTTGGGAGATAAACCCTGCCGTTATTAGGCAATACGGTATAATCTTTAATAAAGTCAAAAACACCATCAGGATTTCTGTCGCCATTAACACTTAACTTATCACAATTTAAAACACGAATTAATTGTTGACCGTTAATTTTACCAAATGGTAAATAAGGTACATCAACACCGGTTTCAATATTATTGTAATAAACATCTAACTTAAAATCTTGCGGATTTAAATTATAAGCACCCAAAGCATAAACGTTTTTCATCATTAATTGCCACATTGGATGCCTAACACTAACGTTATTAGTTTTTAATAATTTACAAATCAACAATGCGTTATTATCGGGTACTTGCTCACTAAATTCACCCACCTGATAGGTTTTCCCTCCATAGGTGTACTGATAGGAAACCGCTAAGGATTGCTCGTTACTTAACTGCTGATTTAAGGAAATAAAACCTGTACGTGGATTGAAAAAATATTCTGTTTGATTTAATCTACGAGCATTTTGAATAATGTTATAATCCCGCGAAGCATCCATATAGCTGCCGCCGGAATTATTTGTGTTTGATGCAGTAAACGCAGTTGGCAAAACCGCCGATACCGAACTCAACAACCTATCTTTTAACAAACCATTTACCGGGTTTGTCATAATTGAATATAAACTATTTGCGCCGTTTTTTGGATTTACATCGGCGCTATCTACAATTGCAAAACCGGATGGTGTGATCAAAGAGCCCGTTGAATAAGCTGATAAGCCGTTCCATACGTGTGATGAATCCTCTCCAAGATCTTGAAAAGCAACTACGTTGCGTGTTTGCTCGGCAGTACCATTTACGTTTAAAACATACACCTCAACTTTTGTTATTACAATTGGCGTATTAATAATCGGTAATGTATTCATCCATTTATCGTAATTATCTCTAAAATAATGGCCTAAAAAGTAGTGTTTGTTTTGCTCGTAATTATCCCCGTTGATCTGAAAATTTTGAGTTTGCGCACCACCCTGAACCGTTACCTCTTGCTTTTTACCCCGTTGTTGCGAGAAAACTGTAGTGGCAGTTAATTTACCAAATTGTAATTGTGTTTTTAAACCAAATAAAGTTTGACTGCCTGATATCAAAGTGCTATTTAACGGAAGTGTTACGTTACCAGCTTCAATTTTCTTAATGATCTCATCTTCGTAACCTGTATAATCTAATTTTACTTGATTTTCCCAATCGAACGAGGCCTCTGTATTATAATTGGTGGTTACTTTTAATTTATCACCGATCTTACCAATTAAATTTAATTGAATGCGCATGTTAAAATCAAAATTGGTGATCTTTTGCTGCCTTTGCGGAATAGCGGGATTGAAATTTTTATTTCTATTTAAACCAAATATTAATTCGGCAGTACCGGTTGGCTTAATATCAACTGTATTACCACCAAAAATACGATCAAATAACTCGCTGTTAACCTGAAGTTTTGGGATCATCCCTTTTCGAGGCTTCTCATTAAGATCATCGGCAGCAACTCTCGAGCGCCAGTAATCGCGCATTGATTTTTTAAACTGATAATTCTGATACTCCTTCATACTCATGTATGATTCAGGCCTGTAATCAAGATCACCAATTTTTTGTTTAATATCGTACGCACCGGTTTTTGGATTGTACTCAACATCTGTTTTTATATTTTCAGGGTCTTGCAAATAGAGTCCCGACTTTGGGTTGTATAAAGGCGGTTTGCCGTCGTTATCGTTAAAATTATAATTAAGTTCAACAGGTTCTGTTATTGGTGAATCCACCACTAAAACCGTTTTTGAGGGCAAATGGCTATAAACCTCTGTATTAGAAGTTTTTTGGGAATTGGTTTTAGTTACAACCGCCATTAAGCAGGCTGTTGCGCTAGTAACCACTATAAAATTTATAAGTCCGTTTGCTCTCACGAAAATCTATGTACCTAAAAGTTTTTTAACGCCGCTTTAATTAAAATTTCCACATTTTCGGTTCCTATACCCTGCTGTTTTATTGCTTTTTCAAGTGCTTTTTCAGCGGAGGCCTTAGGAAAACCTAAGGTAACCAGAGCCAATAACGCCTCGTCCTTGTTTTTATTGTACGACGTTGTTAAAATCTGTGAAATACCACCTTCATGTTTACCCATTTTGCCTTTAAGATCAACAACAATGCGTTGCGCGGTTTTATCGCCAATACCTTTTATGCTCTTTAACATAGAAACATTGGCTGTATTTATTGCACCTGCAATTTCGCTAGGGCTAAGGCTTGAAAGCATTAGTAAGGCGCTTCCGCCACCAACGCCACTTACAGAAATAAGTTTTCTGAATAATTCACGCTCATCTTCTTCGGCAAAGCCGTAAAAACGCGGATTATCATCTCGCACGAAAACACTTTCTACAAACAACTGAGCCTCTGTTTGTTGGCTAAGTTTTGAGAATGTATTTAAAGAAACTAAAAGACCATAACCTACTCCACTGGCCTCAATAATAATGTGAGCCGGGTTTCTGTAGGTAATTTGTCCTTTTACATAATTTATTAACGACATAGCTATCTTTTACCTTCTATTTTGAGCATCAACCACAGCTATGGTTATCATATTTACGATCTCGCGCACGCTACTACCTAATTGTAAAACGTGTACCGGTTTATTCAATCCCATTAAAACAGGGCCAATTGCCTCTGCACCACCTAATTCCTGCAATAATTTATAGGCAATATTACCTGCAGCAAGATTTGGGAAGATAAATGTATTTACGTCCTTATTTACCAATGTGCTAAACGGAAATTGTTCTTTTAACAAATTATTATTTACGGCAAAATTGGCTTGAATGTCGCCATCAACAATTAATCCCGGAAAGTTTTTATGAAGAATACTTGCAGCTTCGCTCACCTTTTTAGGTGTTTCTCCTTCGGCAGAACCAAAATTAGAATAAGACAATAAAGCAATTCTTGGAACGATATTAAATTGTTTAACTGTATTTGCAGTTAATATTGCAATATCGGCTAACTCTTGTGCGGTGGGGTTTGCATTCATGGTAGTATCGGCAAAAAAGTAAGGGCCGCGTTTTGTGACCATGATGTAAAGTCCCGCAACCTTGCTAACACCGGGTTGTACACCAATAATTTCTAAAGCCGGTTTGATTGGCGTACCGTATTTTTTTGTTAGGCCTGAGATCATTGCATCAGCCATTCCAATTTCTACCATCATTGCACCAAAATAATTACGGTCGCGCATTAATTTACGAGCATCGTATTGCGTTAAACCTCTGCGTTGACGTTTGCGCCAAAGCATATCGCCAAACTCAGCACGTTTTTCTTCTTCATCATGTAGCCATGGATCAATGATCGGCGTATCTCCAAGATCAAGTTGATACTCGGCGATCAGTTTATCGATCTTTTCTTTATTGCCCAATAAGATAGGTTTTGCAATACCTTCGTCTCGCGCAACCTGAGCAGCTTTTAAAACTTTGTAATTATCCGCCTCGGTAAATACTACACGCTTAGGATTACTCTTAGCCTTGTTGGCAACACTGCGCATCAGCTTATTATCTTTCCCTAAACGGTTATCTAATTCGGCACGATAAGCATCCCAATCTGTAATTTTTCGCTGAGCCACACCACTATCAATAGCAGCCTTTGCAACAGCAGATGATACGATAGAAATTAAACGGCTGTCGATCGGTTTTGGAATAATATAATCGGCGCCAAAGCTTAAATTTTTTGAACCATAAGCGAGGTTAACATAATCAGGCACGGGCTCTTTAGCTAATGAAGCAATAGCAAGAGAAGCCGCCAATTTCATTTCTTCGTTAATGCAAGTTGCTCTAACATCCATAGCTCCTCTAAAAATAAAAGGGAATCCAAGTACATTGTTTACTTGATTAGGATGATCACTTCTGCCTGTTGCCATGATAATATCTTTTCTTGCAGCAATGGCATCTTCATAAGAAATTTCGGGGGTTGGATTAGCCAGCGCAAAAACAATACAGTTTTTAGCCATACTTTTAACCATATCCTGAGTAAGAATATTTCCTTTAGATAAACCAACAAATACATCTGCCCCTTTAATTGCCTCGATTAAGGTATTTACTTTAGTGTTTTCGGAAGCAAAAAATGATTTATATTGATCAAGGTCTGTTCTTCCTTTATGAATAACACCCTTGCTATCAAGCATGGTTATGTTTTCTTTTTTAACTCCAACAGCAATGTACATTTTAGCGCAAGAGTTTGCAGAAGCACCGGCACCATTGATAACCAGCTTAACATCCTTCATTTGTTTACCCGAAATTTCAACGGCGTTTAGCAAGCCGGCAGCACTGATAATGGCTGTTCCGTGCTGATCGTCATGCATTAAAGGAATATTTAAGACCTCTTTTAGGCGGCGCTCAATTTCAAAACATTCCGGTGCTTTAATATCTTCTAAGTTAATTCCTCCAAATGTAACAGCAATGTTTTTTACAGTATTAACGAACTCATCAATGTTTTTTGTATCTACCTCAATATCAAACACATCAATATCGGCAAATATCTTAAATAACAATCCTTTTCCCTCCATAACGGGCTTGGATGCCAAAGCGCCAATATCACCCAGTCCAAGTACGGCAGTACCATTAGATATTACAGCCACTAAATTTCCTTTAGCGGTATATTTATAGGCGTCGTCAGGATTTTTTTCAATTTCCAAACATGGCTCTGCTACCCCAGGCGAGTAGGCTAGTGTAAGATCTCGTTGAGTACTATAGGGTTTTGTAGGAATTACCTCTATCTTTCCGGGACGGCCTTGAGAGTGGTAATCTAAAGCATCTTCTTTTCTAAATTTTGCCATAGTATTTTTTTTAAAAGGAAGACGAATATAGTAATAATATTTAACCTAAAGAACTAGGAAAAAAGCCCTAAAAAACTAGGAAAAAAAGCCATTATATTATTTAATAAATAGTAAGAAAAGCTACTATTTTTATCTACGATCATGCCTTATGAAACTCCAGATAAAAACAGGTTCCTTTACCTGTTTCTGAATCAAACCAAACTTTTCCGTCAAAGCCCTGCATTATGTTTTTAACCATTGCAAGACCCAAGCCAGACCCTGTTGTTTTAGTTGTAAAGTTAGGTGTAAACAATTTTTGCTTCATTTCCGGATGAATGCCACAACCGTTATCTATTATTGAAACAACAATTGTTGTTTCGGTAACCTCAGCGTTAATTTCAATTTTTGGATCAGCAACTTCATCTAATGCCTGTATGGCATTTTTTAAAATATTATTAAAAACCCTTAAAGCCTGATCTTTGTCGCCTAATACAAATAATTCGTTAAGTAAATTGCTATCATTAATTGAAATGTTTTTATAATTCTCGAATGTTAAAACAGAAATTTTTATTATTTCGGAAAGATTAATTGCTTGCAAATTAGTTTTTGGGAATTTGGCAAAACTGCTAAACTCATTGGCGATATTGGCTAAAGAATCGATCTGTTCAATTATCCCGGCGCTTGCTTTTTCAAATTTCTCTTTAAAATCATCCGGATTGTTTTTCATTAAATGCTGCAAATATTGCAAGTTTAATTTCATTGGTGTTAGCGGATTTTTAATTTCATGTGCCACTTGCTTTGCCATTTCGCGCCAGGCGCTTTCGCGTTCACTTTGTGCTAAAAGGTTTGCACTCACTTCTAGTTTAACCAACATTTGATTGTACTCATTCACTAATTTTCCAATCTCATCATTACTTTGCCAGGCTATTTTTTCGTTTTGTTTTCCTAAGGTAATGTTAGCAATTTGCTGTTTAATTAATTGAATTGGTCGGGTAATATATCCTGCCAAAATTAAACCCGAAAGGATACTGATGACAAATAAAATAATATAAACGTTTATAAAGGCACTAATAATACCTGACAATTCATTTACCAGATCAGCCTGCTTGGCATAGTAGGGCAAATTCACAAAACCAATTATTTCTTTTTTTGTATTAAACAAAGGAGTATATAACGACAAATAATTTAACCCGCCTGCTTTTTCATTAACACTAGTTGCAGAAGTTTTATTATCTTTTAGATCAGAATAGGCTTGTGGATTTACTAATGATGCCGCTAAACCCAGATCATACAGTCGTGGCTCGCTAGTATTAAATAATTTACCCTTGCTATTAAATAAACTTATATCAGTATTAAATAGGTGAGCGTACTCTTTTAATTTTAAGTTCACTAATTCTTTTTGAGAAGCATCAAAAATTTCGGAAACTGTAAATTGAGTTGACAATTCATTAATGATAGTTTGTGTTTTTTCTTGTAACTGTTTTACGTTATCAGTCTCAAACTGATCAGATACTAATCTTGCCGAAGTTAAGCCTACAGCTGAAATAGCGAGTAGTAACAAAATAATGATGATTGCTTGGATACGACGCGTAAAGGAAGAGGCTCTAAATCGTTCGGTAAAAATTAAAGCGTATGTAAGGTAGCAGCAGTAACTTATAAACGAAAAAAACAAAAACAGGTAGGAGTTATAGGTAAAATAATAACTCCAGTTTTTAGTTTTTTGACTTATAACAATTTGTGTTTCCTCATCGGAATTAAAAAAATAATGAATATAATTTGAATTTGTTTTTGAAAGCGCCAAAGAATCGCTGCTAAAATAAGGATAATTAAAATCGCCATAACGCGTTGAAATTTGTCCGGAGCGATAAACAGCATGACTGAATTTTTTTAATTTATCAGGCTTTTGCTGTGATTGATCCAGTAACAGATCAGGAAAACTTCCTAACTCCTCAAACTGTTTAGGCTCTAAACGCACATATAAATTTTTATTTCCAACAGCTATCTTTCCAATGTATCGCGAGTTCTTTTTATGCATTGCAATGAAAAATAAATTTTGTGATACGGAATCTGTTTGTGAATAGTGTATTTGATCTTCAAAAAAACCTTCATTCAAAAGAATTGGATCTTTTGTAATTAATAGTGGCTTACAGGTTTTGTCAAATAAAGAAAACTCTAAATTATAACGGTTAAAATACCCTCCAAAAAATTTTTGTTTTAATAACTGCTCAACTTCTTTTTCGCTGTTAGGCAAAAAATCTATCAAGATATTTAATTTTTCATCCTTCGAGATTTTTTCAGGTATAGCGGCAAACTCACTTTCTAAGATCGCATCTTTTCGTTCGCTTAAGGTATAGGATAATAATTTAAGATCTAATGTTTGATTTTGGCTGATATAGTAATTAAAAAATATGGAAGTTATCACCGACATGATCAAAATTTGTAACCCTAAACCCAGCGAGTTTTTTGCATAATTTAATTTGGTTAAAACATACAACGGCAAGGCAAACACCAATAACCAGTAATTTTCAAATAGTTTTTCAAAGGTAAAAGCCAGATCAATGACTAAACAAATAATAAAAACTAATAGAGAGAAGATCAGAAGATCTCGAGCGAATTTATTATTAAAAAAAGAGCTTAACTTATGCAGTAATACAAAAACCGTTAAACAATAACACGTTAATGCAAATAGGGCAATAAAGGCCGGATACTTTATGCTAAAGATGCTTAAAAAGTCAAAATTTAAGGTTGAATCGCTAACTAAACTCTTTAATACATTATTAAATTGAATTACAGTTATGCCAACACATACTGATAAAAGTAAAACATAAAATCCATTTAATATTTTCCCGCTTTCTTTTTTAACCCTAAAATTTACCGCAACACTTATAAATACTAAAACTATGGCATTTAATAAAATATCCCCTAAATACGAATTCAGTTGCGAATCGGCATTTCCGTATAGCTGCAAATCATACAATATACTTCTGTAAAAGAAGGAAGGCCATTTTAACCAGATCATCAATCCTCTTAAAATTAAAATACCCAAGACCCAGATAATTACCCATAAACTTTTTTTAGTAATTTTTATCCGCAACAAAATGGCAATTAACCCTATGATAAAGCCAATTAAAAAAATAACAAAACAGCCATTACTCATTGCATTTGAATAATAAAATTGTTCATTCCCCGAAAGAAAAAACAAGCTCTCGTTGTTGAGTGTAACAGCATTTTCCTTAGACCCTTCCAACGAAATATCGATGTCTTTAGGAATAGTTGTCCAAAGACTAAAATTATTTTTTAAATAATTATTTTGAAGGTCATAATTGGGTTTAATTAAACAAACTGAGAGAGCTATCCGATTTTCGTTAGCAGCTCTAAAATATAAATAATAGCCTTGTTTTAGCTTTGCAATTCCAAAGTTTTTATTAAATAATTTTTTTTCATAGGAAAGGGGAATTTGCGCATTATTCCAGTAAATAAGGCTGTCGTTTTTGAATTCATAAAGTCCAATACTTTCATTTTTAAACAAATTTTCAAAAGCAACCCTGTTCTTGTTTAAGGAATCATTTAACAACAAATTAAGGGCACTTTTTGAGCTAACTTGTTTTTCATTAATTTTCAATTCGCAATTCTTTGAGATTTGAGCAATCGAAAAAGAGAAACGATCGTTTATTATTATTGCTCCTATTATTAATAGGAAACTGATTACCAATAGAATATAATGAATTTTATTTTTTTGCATTGTCCCAAGCAAAATAGTAAAAAATCTTCTATAAATATTTACTATTTTCTATTTTTTTGCGTTTTGATAACGTTTATATTTGTATTTTGCAGATATTTTTAATTTATGGCACAACCAACAAAATCTTTAAAACAACCTACTTTTCCTGAGTTATCTCACAAATTTAAGTATTTTACTTTTTTAACCCATAAAATGGCCATGGTCATTATTGGTATTGTGGGCTTTACCTTTTATATCACCTCTATTAATGGCGAGTACGCATTAGATGATGGTATCATTATTCACCAAAACGACCACGTAATTAAGGGTGTTAGAGGAATACAAGGCATTTTAACAAAAGATGCTTACGAAAGTTTTTACCGTAGAATGTGTGCTACAGATCAATTAGCCGGGGGTCGTTACCGTCCGCTTTCTGTAGTAAGTTTTGCTATTGAACAAGAGATCATTGGTGCCTACAGAACAGGCCTTTATTTAAAAGTTGAAGACTCTAATAAAAACGGTGTGCTAGATAAAGATATGGTAAATTTTACCTCGCCTTGCGGTAGACCGGAAACAAATTACGAATACAATGATTTTGTTGATTTAAATGGGGATGGTGTGGCGCAACAAAACGAATGTTACAATTGCTGGGACACAAATAAAAATTTTAAAAACGATTCTGACGAAGATCTAAACATTGATGGTATTTTTAATGAGGTAGACTGTCAAGTTTACGGCGCAAAAGTTCGTCACTTTAATAACATTTGGACATTTGCTTTAGGCTGTGTGTTCTTATATTTAGTTTTCTCTAGATATTTCTTCCGTACAAATCAAGATCTGGCTTTTTTGGCAGCATTATTATTTACTATGCACCCAATTCACTCAGAAGCTATTGCAAACGTAAAAAGTCGTGACGAGATCTTCTCACTGATCTTTCTCTCACTCACCTTCCTCTATACTTTTAAATATTTAGAAACCAAAAAGGGTAAAGATCTGTTTTGGGCCTCGATCATGTTCTTACTTGCCCTTTTATCAAAAGAGTACGCGGTTACATTATTGATCCTTGTGCCACTTGCTGTATACACATTTACAGAAAATGATTTTGAGGTTAAAACATTTTTTGATACTAAAGAATTTAAGCAAACGCTTTATTTAGGTTTAACCTTTGTTTTTTGTGCCTTTTTAATGCTTTACCTAAAGCGTGATTTTGACATGCATGCATTGCCGGGAGCAAAACCAATTAAATCATTTTGGCTATTCCCTTTCCTATTCATGTTCGTTGGAATTTTTATGATGGGCACAAACAAGAAAAACAATTTCCATAAATTAATGGGATGGTTTTATTTTGTGATGTTAGTGTATTTAGGAATGCGTTTAATGGCAGTAAAATTAAAGCCGGGAGTGCCAGATACAGAGATCTTAAATAACCCTTATTTATTAGCGAACGGCGAAGAGCGCTTTGCAACAAAAGGCTATGTATTATTAAAATATTTCTGGCTACAATGTTTCCCGCATCCATTATCTTCTGACTATTCATACAACACAATTGAATACAGACACTTTACAAGTTGGGATTTTATTCTTTCAATCATCCTTCATGTTGGAATGGTTATAATGGCCATTAAGTATACATTGAAAAAACACATTCTTGGATTTGCGCTAATGACGTATATTTTATTTGCATTATTAATTGGTAACGTTTTAATGGATATTGGTGCTACTATGGGTGAACGTTTGATCTTTCACTCATCAATTGGCTTCTGTATTGGCGCCGCCTACTTTATCTTAAAAGGATTTGATAAACTTAGCGCAATTACAATCAATGTTAGAAAAGCAGTATTGGTTGTTATTGTTTTAGTTGTGGGCTTTTTATTTGGTTGCAAAACATGGGAGCGTAACTGGGATTGGAAAAATGATGTGACCTTATTTTTAAAGGACGTAAACACAATGCCTAACTCGGTATTGGTTTTAGGTAACGCCGGAGCTCGTTGGGTTGATCTTGCAGACACTAAAGAAATTACAGGCGTTCAAGTTGTTGGTCAAGATTCTACACGTTATAATGATTACAATGGTACATTGCATATTACAGACGAAGAAGTAAAACAAGGTGGCTACGCATCTAAGCGAGACGCTGCTTTATATAAAGGTATCGGCTTCTTAAAGCATGCTGTAGAATTACACCCTCGTTACGTGAACGGCTATTTAAATTTAGGTTTAGCGTATTTTAAATTGAGAAAAGATTTTGAAGCACTATACTATTGGAAAAATGCAGAGCGTTTGTACCCAAACAACCCATATTTAAGAAATTACTACATTGTTTATTACAATGATCTTAAAAACCGTGGTGCTACAGCCTTTAACCGTGGCCGAATGGATTCTGCTGCGGTAGCTTATAAAAAATGTACATTACTTGATCCGTATAATCCAGAAGGATGGTATAATTTAGGAGGTGCGTATTTTAACAGTCAAAAATATGTTAAAGCTAAGCAATGCTGGGATCGTGCTTTACAGTTAAATCCTAACTACGCTGAAGTGAAGAGAGTTATGCCTATGATAACACCGCAAATGTTAGGCCAAGCGCCTATGACAAGTGTGGTGCCTCAGTCGCAACCGATCAACAAAAATTAATGAGTTTTTGGGGATTAATATTTTTTATAACGATAACTTATTCTGTTAAAGCGCAAACCGTTGTTAATTTAGACACGCTTAAATTACCTGCTAAAACAGAAAATATATATAACAAAGCATTGTTTGGCGATAGTTTAGCAAGCAGTTTTTGTATTATTATTAAGGATAAAGTTAAACCCCATAAGCATCAGTTTCATAGCGAGCATGTTTTAGTTATCGAAGGTGAAGGGAATATGAATTTAGCCGATAAGTCATTCAAAATTAAAAAGGGTGATTTGGTTTTTATACCAAAAAACACCATTCATTCAGTTATAACAACAAGTAAGCAACCATTAAAAGTAGTTAGTATACAAGCACCACTTTTTGATGGAACAGATAGAATTAGCATAGAAGAAAAATGAAAAAGATCTTAATATTTATAGTGTTTTTAGTTTCAGTTTCTCAACTGGTTTCGCAAACACAATTTAGTAACAGTTTTGGAAATTTAAGTTTACAAACTTACACAACTACCTCTAGTTCGGTTCAGTACACCAACACACCGGTTATTTACAGTGTTATTAACGATGGACTAAAAAATAACATTGGCTCTGCAATTAACCCCAACCTACCATTTAATGTACCCGCCTTTAAAACAACAGGATGGGCAGTAGTATATAACGCTTTAGAGAATGACACATTTTTAGTTAGCACAAGCTGGTTAGATACTTTGGTTGCTGTAAAAAGATGGATCATTACACCGCCAATCACAAATATAACAGCTAATACAGTTTTAACCTGGCTAGCGAAAAGTCCCGATGCTAATTTCCAAGAAAGCTATGAAGTATATGGCACTAATAAAACCGGCACACTTGTTGTCCAGGATTTTGCAGTTGGCGATCTGCTATTTTCAACTACAAGCGAAAATAGTAATTGGACAAGGCGTTCGGTTAGTCTAGGAAACTTTGTAGGACAAACATTACGTTTTGCGTTTAAAAATAATTCCAACAACAAATATCAACTTTGGATAGACGACATTGAAGTGATCACATTACCAAACAATCTTGATGGGGCTGTTACAGGAATTGAAACGCCCAAATATATCCTCACTAATGCAAGTGATTCAATAAAAGTAAATGTATCCAATCTTGGCGCTATAAACATTAATACTCTTGTATTAAATTATACAATTGGCAACTCTTCCATAAATACTCAAACCTTTACTTTTGCAAATGGTTTAAGCTACAAACAAACAAATTTAACTAAGTTCTCTTTACCCTATACGGTATCAAGTGCCGGCAACTTTAAAGCAAAAGTTTGGATCAGTTCTGTAAATGCAATTCAAGATCAAAATCAATCAAACGATACCACATTTACCTATATTACAGTACAAAGTTATTCGCCAAAAAAATCGGTTTTAATAGAGCAATTTGTAAGTGCGTATGATGGCGATTGCACCGACGCCCAGGAGAAGGTTCTTGCCCTGCAAAACGATTCTGTTATTATTGTAAATGTTCATGACCTTGACAGTTTAAAAGAAACTAATTCTATAGGAATATTAAATGCTTACAAAAAAAATACTGCTACTGCCATGATCGATAGAACTTATTTTTCAGGTCCGGAAAGCGTAAGTGTTACTCGACCATACTATAATAACCTAGTTGCAAAACAACTAAAAACAGTTACTCCGGCAAGTGTTAGTATCATTAATAAAACATACAATTCTGTCACCAAACAATTATCCTTTACAGTAAAGGCCGACTTTATTGGTGATGTGAAAGGCGACCTCCGATTAAATGCCTATTTAACC
>JBEIEI010000054.1:0-13856 GCA_040382975.1 Flavobacteriales bacterium | reverse complement strand
GGGGGATCAATAATTCGGCTCAATTACTCAGAAATACAAGTGAGGACGACTTATTTGAGCAATCCTTAATTCGTTTTAATGAGATAATAAAATTAGGCACAGGCGCCGTTGAGATTAAAAGCGGTTACGGTTTAAATGTTGACGCTGAATTAAAAATATTACGTGTAATTAAGCGTATTAAAGATCTTAATATTATTCCAGTAAAGGCTACATTCCTTGGTGCACATGCTATTCCGCCGGAGTTTAAAGGAAATAAAGAAGGTTATATTAATTTAATAATTAACGAGATGTTACCTGCTATTGCTAAAGAAAAGCTGGCAGATTATATTGATGTGTTTTGTGAGAACGGATATTTTACGGCCGATGATACCGAACGTATTTTATTGGCAGGAAAAAAACACGGCTTAATTCCGAAAGTTCATGCCGAACAATTGAGTCATAGCAATGGAATACAAACCGGTGTAAAATGTGGCGCAATTAGTGTAGATCATTTAGAATATTGTAATGATGCAGATATTGAAGCACTGCTAAAAAGTAAAACTATGCCAACCATTTTACCGGGGGCAGTTTTCTTTTTAAATTTACCTTACCCACCTGTACGCAAAATGATAGATGCAGGGCTTCCTGTGGCTTTTGCGAGTGATTACAATCCGGGAAGCAGTCCGAGTGGAAATATGAGTTTTATGATGAGCCTTGGTTGTATTCAGTATAAGCTAACACCCGAGGAAGTAATAAATGCATCTACCATAAACTCGGCCTACGCCATAGAAATGAGTAGTAAAGTTGGCAGCATCACCCGCGGAAAATTGGCAAATATTATTTTGACTAAAAAAATTAACTCCTACGGATTTATTCCTTATAGTTTTTCAAATAACCATATAGAAAGTGTGATCATTAACGGACTTGTATTTTAAAATTTACATTTCTTATTCCCGTTTTTTAGATCTTTTATTTATCACAATTTGGCCTTTACTTGAAGATAGGTTAATTGATGAGCAAGCGGCAGACAATCCGTGATTGAGAATAAACTTTTTTTGGAAAAACTAATAATTATTATTTGTTGGGTTTAAAAAAAATCAAAATGATAACGGTAACTATTTCTTCAAAAAATAGTCTAAGGCTAATTCATAGCCTTTTAAACCCATACCACTTATGCTCCCTACACATTTTGCACCCATATAAGAGACATGTCTAAAATCTTCGCGGGCAAAAATATTACTGATATGTACTTCAATTACCGGTGTTTTTATTGCAGCAATAGCATCTGCAATGGCTACCGAAGTATGCGTATAGGCACCAGCGTTTAAAATTATGCCATAAAAAGTGAAACCAAGTTCATGTAATTTATTAATTAACTCACCTTCTACATTACTCTGAAAATAGTGGATCTCAGCCTTAGGGTAGTTGGCTTTTAATTCGTTTAAATAATCTTCAAAAGTTTTATTACCGTAAACTTCGGGTTCCCTTTTTCCTAATAAATTTAAATTTGGTCCGTTTATAATTCCTATCTTCATGGTATGAAATTAATAAACTTATTTCTTAATTCCCGTAAAAATGAAGCTAAGTTTTTCTTTACTAATTAGTTTGATGTTTTTTTCATTTTATAGTGTTGCTCAACAGGTAACAATTAAAAATGATGTAGCTTATAATTTGGAATCTATTTTTATTGGCGGACAAAAAAATACAATTGCAAAAGACAAAGCGGCACTTTTTTTTGATATAAAGAAAAAAACGGCAAAATGTTATATTTCATGTAATTTTATTGAACTAAAATACAGCGCAAAAAAGAGTAAATTTAAATGTAAGTCTGTTGTAGCAGGTCCGGTTCCATGTCCCGATCATTTACTTGGACTGGAATCTGATCTAAAAGAGAATTTCGCGAAGATCAATTACTATCAAATTTTAAATAACAAGATCATTTTTTTTAATAAAAAAGATACCTTAATGGTGTTTTATGAGTAATAACTGGCATGTTTATTACATACGATTTAAGCAGTACCTTCAATTAGAGCGTTCGCTCTCAAAAAATTCCATTGAGGCTTATGCCGATGATCTAAAAAAATTGGAGAATTACTCTGAATTATTTTTAGCCAACCAAACACCCGATAAATTTTCGTTCAGGCAATTGCAGGATTTTATTGAATGGGTTGCTACAATTGGTTTTTCGGCAACAACGCAAGCAAGGATCATTTCCGGCATAAAAACATTTTATAAATTCTTATTGTTAGAAAATGATATTAAACAAAGTCCGGCCGAACTTTTAGAAACGCCAAAAATTGTAAGAAAACTGCCTGTTTATTTAAGTGTGGAGGAAATTGATAAGATGCTTAGTTGTATTGATAGAAGTCTTCCTGAAGGGGAACGCAATTATAGTATGCTTGAAACCCTTTATAGTTGTGGTTTAAGGGTGAGTGAATTAACTACTTTAAAAATTACCGACCTGCATTTGAATGATAATTATGTAAAAGTGGTTGGTAAGGGGAATAAAGAACGATTGGTGCCAATTGGGAAAAACGCGGCCAAATTGATAAAAAATTATTTATCCGGCACTCGTTCGCAACTATTGCCAAAAAAGGGTTCTGAAGATATTGTTTATTTAAACAGGCGCGGGGCAATGCTTTCCAGAGTAATGGTATTTTATATTATTAAAGATCTGGCAAAAAAAGCAGGTATCCATAAAATTCTCAGTCCGCATAGTTTTAGGCATTCATTTGCCACCCATTTAGTGGAGGGTGGCGCTGATCTCAGAGCGGTGCAAGAAATGCTTGGGCACGAAAGTATAACCACCACCGAAATTTACACGCATTTAGACCGTCAGTTTTTGCGAGATAATATTTTAAGTTATCACCCGCGAAACAAAAAATAATTAGCTTTGTTACTTGTTAAATTAATAAAATGAAAACCTTTAACGTACCTGAATTTTACCGTAGTCCTATAATCTCTAGGGTAAAGCAATACCGTAAAGTGCAAGATCCTCGTAAAAAGGATACTAGCCCAACCGTACTGGATTTTGGGTCGGTTAAATACTATATTGCCCGCCATTTTGGTTTTTGTTTTGGAGTAGAGAATGCTATTGAGATAGCATTTAAAGCATTAGATGAAAATCCGGGTAAGAACATTTACTTGTTAAGCGAAATGATCCATAATCCTGCGGTTAACAGAGATCTGAATGAGAGAGGCGTAAAATTTTTACAAGATACTTTAGGAAGGCAATTAATATCCTTTGACGTTATAACGCAGGAGGATATTGTGATGATTCCTGCATTTGGCGCAACGCTTGAATTACTTGATCTGTTGAGCAAAAAAGGAATTAAAACACAGGCATACAATACAACTTGTCCTTTTGTTGAACGGGTTTGGAAAAAATCGGAGCAAATCGGTAAAACAGAACACACCATTATTATTCATGGAAAATACGAGCATGAAGAAACACGTTCTACTTTTTCGCGCAGTGCCATTGACAGCAAAGCGGTAATTGTTTTGCGCGATCTTGAAGAATCGAAACAATTAGCAGATTATATTTTAGGAAATAAAACGCAGCAACAATTTGAAGAGGCTTTTAAAGGCAAGTTTAGCAAAGGTTTTAAAATAAATGAGCATTTAAATAAAATTGGTGTGATCAATCAAACCACCATGCTTGCTACCGAAACATCTGAGATAGCAGAATATTTTAAATCGGTTTTAATTAAAAAATTTGGAGAAGGAGATATTAAAAATCATTATTCAGATACGCACGATACATTATGTTATGCTACAAATGAGAATCAGGATGCTACTTATGGCTTATTAGAAACAGATGCCGATCTGGCAATCGTTGTTGGGGGGTATAATAGCAGTAATACTTCGCATTTGGTTGAATTGTGCGAACATAAATTTCCAACTTATTTTATATCTTCAGAAAAAGAAATAGAAAGTAAAACGGTGATCCATCACTTCGACTACCCAAATAAAAAAAACGTAACCACTAATGATTTTTTACAAAAAAGAGATGTTTCTACAAACGCAGAAAGGCCGTTAAAAATTGTAATAACCAGTGGTGCCTCTTGTCCTGACTCTTTATTGGATGCTGTTATGAATAAGTTAAATACACTTATCGGTAACACAAAAAACAGTGAGGAAGTAATTAGCGTATTAACAACGTATGGCGAAAAAAGTAAAAATTAAATTGTTAGAACTAACTTCTAATAAGCATCTCCAATTAAAGAATAATGAATATAAAATTAAATAAACCTATCATCTTTTTAGATCTAGAGGCCACTGGTTTGAGTATTGGATCTGATAGAATAGTTGAGATCTGTCTTTTAAAATTAAATATAGATAATAGCACCGAGACAAAAACACAAAAGATAAATCCAGAAATGCCCATACCGGATGTTGTTTCACAAATTCATGGCATTTTTGATAAAGATGTGATAGACTGCCAAACCTTTAAGCAAGCAGCGCCCGAGCTATTGAGATTTATTGGTAACTCTGATTTTGCGGGATATAATTCTAATAAATACGATATTCCGTTATTGGCAGAAGAGTTTTTGCGTGCGGAGTTAGATTTTGATCTGGAAGGAAGAAAATTAGTGGACGTTCAAAATATTTTTCATTTTATGGAGCCAAGAAATTTAAGTGCGGCTTATAAATTTTATTGTAATAAACCATTAGTTAATGCGCACAGCGCAGAGGCCGATGTATTAGCTACCTTTGAAATATTTAAAGCGCAGATACAAAGGTATGAAGGAGTAGAGGTAGAAGATGCTAAGGGAAACAGATCGGTGCCTATTGTAAATGATATTCCTAAATTAAGTGAACTTACCTCTAAATCAAAAAATGCCGATCTTGCAGGCAGAATTGTATTTAACGAAAATGGAGAAGAGGTATTTGCGTTTGGTAAACACAAAGATAAGCCGGTTATTGAAGTTTTTAAAAAAGAGCCGTCTTATTATAACTGGATGATGCAAGGTGACTTTCCGCTGTATACAAAAAAAATAATCACTAAAATTCGTCTTAAAATGAAGTAAGTGGTTGTTTTTATACCTTTAATTTCTAAGTTGTTGATTGGTATTAAAATTTTATTTGGAATATTCGTTCCGTATAGTTAATTTTGGTTACAAAATTTTAACTATGCCAAAATCAAAACAGTTTGATAAAAATAAAGTACTGTTAGCTGCCTCTGAAGTTTTTCATAGTAATGGTTATAATGGTACATCTATCGATCAATTGCTAACAGCAACCGGGCTTAGTAGAAGCAGTTTATACGATTCGTTTAAGGATAAGCATAATTTATATTTAGAAACATTAGAGTTTTATAAAACCTCTCGTGCTGAACAATTAGATAAATTAGATGAGAAGGATCTGAATGGCTTACAGAAAATAGAAATGATGTTTTCTGAAGTAACTAAACATTTAGTTAATCATCCAAATGATAACGGCTGTTTATTAGTTAATGCTGCTGCAGAAATGAGTAAGCAGTGTTTTAAAACTGCACAGGTAATTTGCAATAATAAAGATGATGTGCAGGATCTTCTTACAACATGGTTAACGAATGCGCAGGATAAAAAAGCAATTAAACTATCCAAGCCAGTAAAAGTTTACAGTCAGTTTTTATATAATACGTTATTAGGCTTGCGTGTAATGAGTCAGAGCGGCGCAGGTAAAACCGAATTAAATAATGTTGTTAAAGTAGCGCTAGAATCTCTTCGTTAATTATGTTTATTGATACACACACGCATCTTTACGCCGAAGAATTTAATGCAGACAGAAGCTCATTAATTAAAAAAGCGATCGATAACGGCATAAAAAAGTTTTATTTACCCAATATAGATTCAGCATCTATTGATGGGATGTTGGCATTAGAAAACGAATTTCCTGAAACTATTTTTTCGATGATGGGTTTACATCCTTGTCATGTTAATGCTTCCGTTCAACAGGAATTAAATACCGTTGAAGAATGGCTTAAAAAAAGAAAGTTTGTTGCCATTGGAGAAATTGGAATAGACCTTTATTGGGATAAAACATTTTTTAAAGAACAGCAACTTGCTTTTAAAACGCAAATACAATGGGCATTAGCGTATAATTACCCAATTATTATTCATTGCCGCGAAGCATTTGATGAAATTTACGAGGTACTTTGTTCGTTTGAGAAATTACCAAAAGCAATTTTTCATTGTTTTTCGGGCAATTTAGAACAGGCCAATAAAATTATTGTATTAGGCAATTTTAAATTAGGAGTAGGGGGCGTGTTAACCTTTAAAAATTCGGGATTAGATAAAGTGATAGAACAAGTGGCCATGGAGCACTTAGTTTTAGAAACAGACGCTCCTTATTTAGCACCGGTGCCATTTAGGGGGAAAAGAAATGAGCCTTCGTATATTTTAGAAGTGGCTAAAAAGCTAGCTGAAATTAAAAACTGTTCGATTAAAGAAGTAGGGAATATTACTAGCAAAAATGCTGAGTTTATTTTTGGAGTGTAAGTTACTGCTTTAGCTTACGAATGTTTCTACTTATGTATGTTTCTGTTGGCATTAAACTTTGCTGAATGCGCTTTGCATATCTTATACTATCTAATACTTCTTTTTGTTTTTCGTCAACTAATCTTTTTTGTTCTTCAACAATTTTCTTTTGCACCTCAATTAATTTTTTCTGTTTATTGGTTACTCTAAATCGGTTAACCATAAATAGCGCAAACAACCCCACTAGGACAAGGCCGCCATACAGGGCATAGCGTTGTGTTTTTTCTTGTTTTAATTGCAAGGCAACTACTTTTTTTTCTTCAATAACTCTCACCGAATCTGCAGCAGTTTTTTTTTCGTATTCGTATTTAAGTTGAGATTTAATATTGGCTTTTTTTGATTCGATATTATCCTTAATTGTTTAATGCCTCGGCTTTGTGCCTAAGGAACAAAAAATTTAATTGAGCATTAGATGAAACTACGTTGTTTTTTAGATTTTTTTCGGCGGTAGCTAAAAGTTGGGAGTTGTAATTTGGCCATAGATTGTCGTCTCCTTCTAATTCGATCATAGCTATTAGAATTTTACAGGCCGTAGTATCGTGTTTGGTGGCAGTAAGCACTATTTTTAGAGAGTCTAAAACTTTGTTTTGCGCAGTTATATTTTTAAATATCGAAAGACATAAAAAAAGTATTAAATAATATTTTTGCTTGCTATTCAAAAGTTTTTTCGGGTTGTTATGCTCTGGTAAATGTACTATTTGTTAAAAAGAAAGCAATTTAATTTTGTTTTTGAGATCGAGGTATTGGTAATTAACAGTTTCTTGTAGGCAAGGATAATGAAATAGATAAATTTAGTTTTTTATAGTTTTTATAAAAGATTTTGCATGTTTTTTTAAGAAAACCTTAAAAAGAACCAAAAAAAGTCCTATTTTTGATGGGGTTTTATCTATTAAAAGTATCCATTTATTCCCCATAAGCGCTAAATGGTCAATTAAATGTTTAAAACATTTGCCATTTGCTCATTTATTTTCCAAAATAATTTGTTGTTTCCAAAAAACTTCATACATTTGCACCCCTTATTTAAGGAAAAGACTAAAAAAAATATAAAGTGGACGCATTAAGTTATAAAACAAAATTTGCCAATAAAACTTCTGCAGAGAAGGAATGGTTATTGGTTGACGCTGAAAATGAAGTAGTTGGAAGATTAGCTTCAAAAGTAGCCATGTTATTACGTGGTAAACATAAAGCAAGTTATACCCCGCATGCAGATGCAGGAAGCAACGTTATCATCATTAATGCTGATAAAGTTCGTTTTACAGGTAAAAAATTAACCGATAAGGAATATGTTCGTTACACCGGATACCAAGGTGGACAACGTTTTACTACTCCTAAAGAGTTAATGGCAAAAAAACCAACTGAGATCTTAACACATGCTATTCATGGTATGTTACCAAAAGGTCCATTAGGTCGTGAATTAAACACGAATGTTCGTATTTTCGTAGGAACCAACCATGGTCACGAAGCACAACAGCCTAAAAAAGTAGATTTAAGTAAAATTAAGTAATTATAAAGTAAATGGAAGTAATTAACACATCTGGTCGCAGAAAAACTTCAGTAGCTCGCGCTTACGTAACTAAAGGAAGCGGTAATATTGAAGTAAACGGAAGAGATTATAAAGAATATTTTAAAACTCCAACATTACATTACTATGTAACACAATCTTTAAAAGTATCTAATGCTTTTGGAGAATATGATGTTAAAGTAAATGTTGCAGGCGGCGGAATCACTGGTCAAGCACAAGCAATTCGTTTAGCTATTGCAAAAGCATTAGTAGAAATGAATGCAGAGTTGAAAAAAGATCTTAGAGCTGCAGGTTTAATTACTCGCGATCCACGTATGGTTGAACGTAAGAAATTCGGTCAGAAAAAAGCACGTGCTCGTTTCCAATTCAGCAAACGTTAATATTAGTTTTAAAAAAGAAGAGAATATACAAATGTCAGCAAGAACATCATTTAACTAATTACTTGAAACAGTTGCACACTTTGGCCACCTTAAAAGCAAATGGAATCCAGCAATGGCTCCTTATATTTATGCCGAAAAAAATGGTATACATATTATTGACTTAAACAAAACCGTTGTAAAAATTGACGAAGCTGCAGAAGCTTTGAAACAAATTGTGCGTTCTGGTCGCAAAATATTATTTGTTGCTACAAAAAAGCAAGCAAAAGATATCGTTGCAGAAAGAATTAAAGCAATTAATATGCCTTACGTTACTGAGCGTTGGCCAGGCGGTATGTTAACTAACTTTGCTACGATCCGTAAATCTGTTCGTCGTATGAGTCAAATTGATAAAATGTTCGCTGATGGAACTTTTGGAAATATTTCAAAACGTGAGCGTTTACAATTTTCTCGTGAACGTGCAAAATTAGAAATTAACTTTGGTTCAATCTCTGATCTTTCTCGTTTACCGGCTGCATTATTTATTGTTGATATCACTAAAGAACATATCGCAGTAGCAGAAGCAAAACGTTTAAATATCCCAACATTTGCAATTGTTGATACTAACTCAAATCCAAATTTAGTGGATTACGTTATTCCTGCAAATGATGACGCTTCTACTTCAATTGCTTACATTATTGATCTAATGGCAACTGCAATTAGAGAAGGTTTATCTGATCGTAAGATGGATAAAGAAGCAGGTAATACTGAAGAATCAGATACTAAAGAATTTAGTGCACACGAAGCTGAAGAATTAGCTGATGGCGCTGTAATTAAAGGTGCTGTTGAAGAAGAAGAAAAAGGTGGTGCTAAAAAACCACGTCGTAGAGTTACGACTGCAAAAAAATAATTAAATACATAATATTTAAAAGCGGTCATTCTGTAAATCAGGCTGACCGTTTTTTTTGTAAAGAATATAAATAATAACTAAAAAAGTAAACAAAATGGCTATTACAGCAGCAGAAGTTAATAAATTACGTCAGCAAACAGGTGCTGGTATGATGGATTGTAAAAAAGCATTAGAAGAAAGCAATGGTGATTTTGAAGCCGCTGTAGATTTTTTGCGTAAAAAAGGTGCAAAAGTTGCAGCTAACCGTGCAGATCGTGATGCAAAAGAAGGTGTAGTTTTAGCAAAAACTTCATCAGATAATAAAACAGCTGTGGTTATCAGCGTAAACTGTGAAACAGATTTCGTAGCACAAAATGCTGACTTTATTAAGTTTGCAGAAACAGTTGCGGCTGTTGCTCTAGAAAAACAACCGGCTACAATAGATGAATTAAAAGCATTACCATACGATGGTTCTCTTTCAATTGCAGATAAATTTATGGAGCAAGTTGGTAAAATTGGTGAGAAAATTGACATTGGTTTTTACAATGTTGTATCTGCACCACAAGTTGTTGGATATATTCACCCGGGTAACCGTTTAGCGGTTGCTATTGGTTTTAACAAACCTGTTTCTGGCGAAGTAGCTAAAAATATTGCAATGCAAGCTGCTGCTATGGCACCGGTTGCTATTGATAAAGATGATGTTGATTCTACTATCATTAACCGTGAATTAGATATCGCTCGCGAAACTACTCGTGCAGAAGGTAAACCAGAAGATATGGTTGAGAAAATTGCTCAAGGTAAATTAAATAAATTCTATAAAGATTCTACATTATTAAATCAAGAATATTTTATTGATAACAAAATGACTGTTCGTCAGTTTTTACAAAGCGTAGAAAAAGACCTAACGGTTTCCGCACTTAAGCGTTACTCATTATCTTAATAATTTTAATCCCGGCTTTTTAGTCGGGATTTTTTTTGAACTAATTAAAAATAAAGCACTCAATAAAAATGAAATACAAACGCATACTATTAAAACTTAGCGGCGAGGCCCTAATGGGTAACAAAGGTTTTGGTATTGATCAGGTAAGACTTACAGAATACGCACAAGAAATAAAATCTATTTACGATGCAGGTTGCGAAGTAGCAATTGTAATTGGAGGTGGTAATATTTTTAGAGGCATACAAGCCGAAAAAGGTGGCATGGATCGCGTGCATGGTGATTATATGGGCATGTTAGCCACTGTAATTAACAGTATGGCCATACAAAGTGCCTTAGAAGTATTAGGTGTGCAAACACGTTTACAAAGCGCTATTAAAATGGAGCAAATTTGCGAGCCGTTTATTCGTCGTAAAGCAGTAAGACATTTAGAAAAGGGGAGAGTGGTTATTTTTGGTGCCGGCACCGGAAACCCATATTTTACAACCGATACAGCGGCAACTTTACGTGCCATTGAAATTGAAGCCAATGTTATTTTAAAAGGAACCCGTGTGGATGGTATTTACACTGCCGATCCTGAAAAAGACCCTACAGCAACAAAATACGACACCATTAAATTTGAAGAGGTGTATGATAAAGGCCTTGAAGTAATGGATATGACTGCCTTTACACTGTGTAAAGAAAACGGTTTACCTATTATTGTTTTTGATATGAACAAAAAAGGAAATTTAAAAAATTTAGTAGAAGGGCAAAAGATAGGTACTTTAGTAGAAATGTAATTTAAATTTACTTTTGATATAAAATTAAAAATCCGGGCATTACCCGGATTTTTTTATGCTATATCTTTTGTTGTAGCAATTTGAATTAATATTTAATCCGAGTGTCATTCCGACGATAGGCATCGTGCTGAGCTCGCGCACTGAGCGGAGTCGAAGTGTGGAATCTGCGCTAGGACCGAGTTTAAGCGCTGATCACATCTAAGATCTCATCTAAAGAAATACTCATGTGTGTTTGAGAAAAAATACATTTACCATTTAAAATAACCAGTGCCTGAGGCGATTCATGCATCACATCGTAACGCACTGCAATTGCATTAGAAATATCGCGGTGCGCGATCAGATCTAAATAATACGGTTTTATTAAACTTGAATTTTCATCCTTCCACTTTCTTTCCAATCTGCCCAAAGCAGCATCGCTAATGCTACAACGTGTACTGTGTTTAAATAACATTACAGGCGTTGTTTTACTTTCTTGATCTATTGTATCAAGTTGATCGATGGTTATTAGCTGGTTCCAATTCATGTTGCAAAGGTAAAGGTTTTTTGTTGCGCAGTAAATTTATGATAGTAAATTGAGCTCGTTTTAAATATTATTTAACGTTAGTTTTAAATTTATTCAGCCTCGTCCTCGTTTGAAACGAGGACGTCTTTAAAGAGCGTTTATAACGCTCAAATTAAACCTTTGTAATTGTAACCAATCCATTTCCATCTGCATAATCAATGGCACTGCTAAAAACATAATCTTCGGCATTATTAACTATCATTTGCCTTACAGGGTTTTGATGTATATAATTTAGTCGCTGTATGATCCAATCGCTTTTTTCTAAACAAATGGCATGATTATCATCTCGCCATACTTTGTAATTTTTTGCTCTTGCCGTTCGTTTTGCTTCAAATGCAAATTTATTTAATAGCCAATCTCTTCTGCTTTCTCCAATTTCTAAAATTTTGGCTGTAATTGCTTTTGAAGTAAATTTTTTTAAATCTCTTAATATATGCGATAACATAAATCCTTCCCTGGCCCTAACCATTAAATGAATATGGTTACTCATAATCACCCATGCAAAAATTTCTAGCCCTTTACTTGCCACACAATAATTTAATGAATCAACAATTATTAATTTATAATCTTTTCTTGTAAATATATCTACCCAATCAATAACCGTTAAAGTTAAAAAATAGGTTTGTTCTTGATCTGCTATTTTATACCTGTCCCCGCTCATTAAAACAAATTTAAATATTTATTATGTGCGTTACAAACGCAGATGTTAAACGTCCTCGTTGCAAACGATGACGAGATGGGGTAGTTGTTGGATAATTTTTGGAATTGGTTTTACCTCTTAAAATGTTATATTTGAAACTGTTTGTATTGGTTACAGGCGGTATACGCAATTAGTTAAAGCCATTTTTAAACATACCATTAAAAAATGAAATATATTTTGCTTTTAATGCTACCGGTTTATTTAAATGCTCAGTCAAGTGTTTTTGGTAATTGGTTGATATACTTTGGTGATAAAAAAATAAATAATAAATTTAACTGGCATCACGAAGTACAATACAGAAATTTTAATTTTTTAGGAGATACAGAGCAGTTGCTTTTAAGAACCGCTATAGGTTACAACCTCACCGAAAATAACAATAATATTAATTTAGGATACGGTTTTATTTATAGCGAACCTTATATTGGCATTGCAGATGCTAAGACCAATTTTAACGAACACCGCATTTACCAACAGTTTTTAACCAAACAAGCATTTGGACGTTTATTACTACAACACCGTTACCGGTTTGAGCAACGATTTTTTGATGATGACTTTAGACTTCGAGTACGCTATTTTTTATCCATTAATATTTCATTAAACCAAAAACAAATGACAGATAAAACCCTTTATCTATCAGCATACAATGAAATATTTATTAGCACAGAGCAAAACTATTTTGATAGGAATAGGTTTTATGGTGGACTAGGTTATAAGTTTTCGAAACATATTAGAACAGAAATTGGTTTAATGAACCAATCTACCAATAAGGTATCAAGAAACCAGTTAAACATTATTACGTTTGTGAACTTTTAATTATTTGCATTATAAGATTTATAATTTCTATTCATCTCGACTTAGCCAGCACACGAGAACGAGGCTTTGGGGGTAAACTTTTGTTGAAAGATGGTGGGATAATTTTATATTTTAAGTTCGGATATTCGAAAATTTTCACAAACTTGTATAACAATACATAATTTTTTTTCAGATGAATTCTTACAAAGCAATTGATGTTTTTTATTTGCGTTCTGATAGAACAATTGAAACGATACTTGTTAGTAATCATAAAGCTGAAAAGGTATTTTTTGTTTATAATTACCAAGGTTGGTTTTTTAGAGTATTTGATAATTTGTTAGACCTAATGAATTTTTTTGATGATGCTTTTGAACCAAAAATTTATTTTGAAGATGAAAATAAATTGGGTAATTATTTTAAACGGTTAAAATTTTAATAAATAGAAAAATAATCTATGAAAAAAGTTGAAGTAGTAGCAGCTATTGTTGTATTTGAAGACAAAATTTTGTGTGTGCAACGTGGTGAAAATAAACTTGATTACATTTCAAAAAAGTACGAGTTTCCTGGTGGAAAAATGGAAGCGGGCGAGACAAAGGAAGAAACTATTAAGCGTGAAATATTAGAAGAATTAAAAATATTAATTGATATTCAAGAAGAATTCATTTCGGTAACTCACCAATATCCAGACTTTATTTTAACAATGCACAGCTTTATTTGTAAATGTGATAGTCCAACATTAACATTAACTGAACATATTGATTTTAAATGGCTAAATAAAGATGAATTGTCTAATTTACTTTTCAATAATTTTTTTCAATG